>JBEDGK010000321.1:0-3524 GCA_041174665.1 Pseudomonadota bacterium | reverse complement strand
CTGTTGCTTGGTATCATTCATTGTCAGCGTAGTCGGGCGGCGTGAGTTGGGCTGGCCGGAGGGCGCACCACACAGGAGCTAGCATGTCTGAATCCGGATTTCACGTCCATGGCCCTCATGATCACGAGGTTGAGCACGCGGCTCACAACGGCTCGACCGGCATGGCGGTTGCGACTGCATTACTCGCCACAGTCGGTGCGCTTTTCTCCTATATGGGAGGATACACACAGGCCAATGCTGCGCTGTTCAAGAATAACGCGGCGATCAAAAAGACCGAAGCCTCTAATCAATGGAATTACTATCAGGCAAAGAGCAGCAAGCAGAATCTCGCTGAGCTGTCGCTAGAGCACCAGCATCATCGTTGGGCGCAGGCAACCACGGCGATTCAGGTGTCGATTGCGCTAGCAGCCATTGCCCTGCTGACGCGACGTCGCGGGATGGAACTGGCCATGTACGGTCTCGCTGGTTTTGGTGTGGTGCTGGGCGTGATGGCGTATCTTCACCTTTGATACTCGCAATACATTACGGCATGCTGCCAATCAGGTGATTATTCAATGAAACTCAGTTTTCTCGGCGCCGCCGGCACGGTCACTGGCTCCAAAACCCTGATCGAGCATCAAGGCAAGCGTCTACTGATCGACTGCGGCTTGTTTCAGGGATTTAAGAACCTGCGTCTGATGAATTGGGAGAGCTGGCCTTTTGATCCGCGCACTCTGGATGCAGTGGTGCTCACGCATGCGCATCTCGATCATAGCGGCGCTCTGCCGCTATTGATTCGCAATGGTTTCAAAGGACCAATTTACGCGACCGCCGCCACCACGGAACTGTGTGGTTTGCTGTTACCGGACAGCGGTCACCTGCAAGAAGATGATGCACATTTTGCGAACCGTCATAAATCATCCCGTCATACCCCTGCGCTACCGCTGTACACAGAGGAAGATGCGCGCCATGCGCTGAAATTTTTCAGACCATTGGAGCCCGGGCAGGTGGTGAAGGTCGGTCCAATTAACATGAGACTGCGCCCCTCTGGCCACATTCTCGGTGCCTGCTCGGCGGAGCTGCGCACGGCACGCGGCAGTCTGTTGTTTTCAGGCGATGTGGGCAGACCCGATGATCTTGTGATGCAGCCCCCCGAACCGATCGAGCATGCGGATTATCTGGTGGTGGAATCGACCTATGGCGATCGCCTGCATGAATCCTACGATGGCGGTGCGGAATTGGCCGAGGCGATCACCCGGACAGCGGCGCGTGGAGGAATTGTCCTCGTACCATCCTTTGCGGTGGGGCGTGCGCAGAATCTGCTGTACGAAATTTTTCTGCTGAAGCGCGCAGGACGCATCCCCGATTTACCGGTGTTTCTCGACAGCCCGATGGCAATTGATTCCATGCATATCTATCAGCGCCATCGGCGCGAACACCGGCTTTCAGTGGATGATTGCAAGGGCATGTCACACATCGCGAAGATCTGTCGGACAGTGCAAGAGTCGCGCGAACTAGATCAGCAACGCTACCCTGCAATTATTATTTCAGCCAGTGGCATGGCGACTGGCGGACGAGTCTTGCATCATTTGCGCGCATTGGGCCCCGATCATCGCAACAGTATCGTGTTTGCTGGATATCAGGCTGGCGGTACTCGTGGCGCGCGGCTGGTGGCGGGTGAACGCTCCGTACGTATCTTTGGTGAGGACGTGCGTATTAATGCAGAAGTCATTTCTCTGGCCGGCATGTCCGCGCATGCCGATGCCGCTCAGCTGATCGACTGGATGAAAACAGCGCCAAAAGCACCGCGCCATGTGTTCATTAATCACGGCGAAGCAAACGCTGCGGAGGCGCTGCGCATACGTATCGGACGGGAGCTGCACTGGGACGCCAGTGTCCCGCTATTGGGGCACAGGGTGGAGATCACCGGGCTGTGAGCCGGCACCGCGCGTGCGGCGCATCAGCCTAGCGCTTGACCGTCATCGGGAAGTCCCTGAGCAGCTTCTGGCACAGCGCTTCCTTGCCCATCTCCCTTGATTTGCTCTCGAAAGTCTGCTGACCTTTGATGAACAGCTCTCTCGACGCGCCTTTGCCGACTTTTTCCATGCACACCTGAGAGTCCTGCTGAAAGCGCCAGGCGTAATATCCGAATGGGCATTCCGTGCGTGCCTTGGTGAACAGGCCATCCATTTTGATCAGGTCGTCGCACTGCTGTGCGCTGGCGGACTGGGCGCTAAGCAAAGTGACCAGTATGACCAACGCAGTCAGCGCAGAGAATGAAGTTCTTTTATTTGGGTACATGGCGTAGGGTTAGGACGGGTACTCAGACAGGACAGACAGGAGTTTACCGAAAGACCTTGGATGGGTCGGGTCAGCATCATCGCAGGCGATGTCAGCGATCGAGCGGCGCCTGCCCCGATGGACCGAGCGGCCGCGGCAGCAACTCGCACTACAATAAGCCTCATGGACACCGAACCGCACTTCCAACTCTCCATGCTGGACCTCGTGCCCGTGCGCGAGGGCGCCAGCATTGCCGATGCACTCTGGCAAGCGCAGCGCACGGCGCAGCATGCTGAGTCATTGGGCTTTACCCGCTACTGGATCGCAGAACATCACAACCTGCAAGGCATTGCCAGTTCGGCCACTGCGGTACTCGTCGGACATATTGCCAGCGGCACGCACCGCATACGCGTGGGATCGGGCGGTATCATGCTGCCCAACCATGCGCCGCTGACCGTGGCCGAGGCATTCGGCACACTGGCCGAGTTGTATCCTGGTCGGATTGATCTGGGTCTGGGCCGTGCGCCTGGCACCGATCCCATGACGATGCGCGCGCTGCGCCGCGACCGCGTCGAAACCGAGGAAGATTTTCCGCGCGATGTCGCCGAGCTTCAGCGTCTGCTCGCGCCCACGGTACCGGGTCAGCGCGTCGTGGCGATGCCGGGCGCGGGCACCCAAGTCCCCATCTGGCTGCTGGGCTCAAGCTTGTTTTCCGCGTCGCTGGCAGCTGAACGAGGTCTGCCATTTGCCTTTGCGTCGCATTTTGCACCGCGTTTCCTGATGCAAGCGGCGAACCTGTACCGAAGTCGTTTTCAGCCTTCTGACGTACTCGACAAGCCTTACCTGATGATCGGTGTACCACTGGTCGCGGCGCCCACCGATGAAGAAGCAGAATATCTCGCCAGCAGCGTGTTCCGGCGCGTGCTGGGCATACTAACTGGCGACCGTCGGCCATTGCAGCCGCCTGAGCGAGATTTCATGGATCATTTGTCCGCCGACGAGCGGCAGGGCATCGCTGGTTTTCTGGGTGCCGCCGCGATCGGTGGTCCGGAAACAGTCAGAGAAGTTTTGATGCACTTGCAGCAGGCCACGGGTGCCGACGAGCTCATTCTCACCTGTGATATTTATGATCCCGAGCTGCGCTTGCGCTCAATGAGCATTGCTGCTGAATGCATCGCGTTAGCGACCGTTTGAGGCGAAGTTGGGCTCGCCATGAAACGGAGCCTCATTCAGCGCCTTGTTATTGAAATCTGACGCTGAACTTA
>JBEDGK010000320.1:0-5233 GCA_041174665.1 Pseudomonadota bacterium | reverse complement strand
GTATAAAAATTCAGGCCGAACGGATGGCCTCGTAGTAGCGTGTAACAACATAATAAAAAACGTCATAAGAACGAACCACTGGAGTAGAAATGAGCAACACGTATCGCGGCATCAAGGTGTTGGGCCTGATTGCCATCGCAGGATTGCTGAACGCCCCCGTATTCGCGCAGGATGCACAGGAAATTTCCCCCGAAGATGCCAAGAAGCTGTTTGCTGCCAGCTGCAGCTGGTGCCATGGTAGTTTCGGTATGAAAGCCGGCAAGGGTGGTCCCAAGCTGGCAGGCACTACCAAGGACGAGGAAGGTGTGTACAACACGATCGTGAAAGGGCAGGGCGCGATGCCCAGCTTTAAGAACACGCTGACCGAGGTGCAGGCGCGCGCACTGGCCAAGTACATCAAGGCACTGCCTAGCGATTGATGCCAGCTAATGCGCGAAGCTATGTCCCCCCGCGCCGCCCGGGGGAATTTTTGTTGCTGAGCAGGCCTTAGTCGTCTTTGTCGAACACCAGCTTGGCGACAGCACCATCGAATTTGCCGCCGCCATCAAGCAGCTTGCCTTCGCGCTTGTTCTTCAGGGACACCGCGAAGAGCGGGCTGCCTTTGCTAGGCACCGAAAACGTGAGCGTCTCGCCATCGAAGTTCAATCGAGTGACTTCGATGTCGGCGTCGCCGAATTCGTCGGTCAGATTGGTGAAGCTGATGCGGGCGCGATTACCGTCCTCCAGCGATAGCTTGGCTTTACCGCTGCTCATGCCGATATACCAGATGCCAGACCATTTTCCGCGCAGGGCGGCAAGGTCGGCGGCGAGGGTAGCGGCGGATACTGTCAGCAGCGCCATTGCTAGTGCACTGGATCGCCAGAATTTGATCGGTTGCATGATGTCCCCCTCCTACCCACTCGTCTTGCAGAGCAGGCCATGAAAAAAAACTCACAGAATTCCCTGATCCGAATCGGCCTGTCGTTATTGTTCTTGCTTGCAGCGCAGGTGTCTCCCTCGCAGGCCGCTGAGATCAAGCTTCAACGGCAAGGCGAGTATACCTTTATCACTGGCGGCCTGAGCGAGGACGAGATGGCCTTCCTCGAAGCCCAGGCGCCCAAATATCCGATACAGCTGACCTTCCGCAAGGGTGGCCAGACCGACGGCATGAAGGATGTCACCGTCAGAGTGCGTGATGTCCGCGGGGAGGTGGTCGTCGAGACGGTGGCCAAGGGACCCTACCTCTACGTCAACCCGCCCGCCAGCGGACGTTTCACGATTGAGGCAGAATGGGGTCAGGAAAAGCTTTCCATGACCAAGGATCTGGTTGGCAGGCGTTACCTCCACCTGGCGTTTGAATTTGGCCGCGACATGAAGTGATGACCCCAGACGGGTGCCGAGCATGTCGTGATCCTTCTATGTTCTGAGAGATGATCAAGATGACCGGCAGATTGCTCCCGCTGAAAAGTGCCGTTGTTGCCGCTGCGCTCTCGGCGCTCTACGCTCACGACTGTGTGGCGGCCGGGCCAAACCCAGCGAATGCCAACCAGCGCATGTACGAGAAGTACAAGAGCGAACAACAGAAATTCCTTGACGACTTTGATGGCGCGAGCACTCAACTCGAAACGCACGAGCTGCTGCCGGTCGTGTTCAGCACGATTCGGAAGCTCTCGCGCTATGAGCCGCCCCCTGAATATCCCGAGCTGATTTATCTCTCTACCCAAGAGCTGAACCGTCTGGCGTGCAAGGATACTTGTAGCGTGCTCGGCCACTATGCGGGTGGGCGCCAGATCTACCTCGACGATCGTCTCAAGCCGCTAAAGAACCTCTTTGATCGTTCTGTGCTGCTGCATGAGGTGGTTCATTACCTGCAAGGCCTCGAGGGGAGTCATTACGTCGATCCAGCGGACACCGGCGACGATGCGCAAAAATGCCGGCTCTGGTACCAGCGCGAGCGAGAGGCCTACGCGATTCAAGAAGCCTATCTGATCATGGTGTCGAGCCCGGTGCGAGCCGGCTACTTCCCGGCTCGCGCGCCCTGTTAGCGAACGCTTTGGGCATCAGGTCTTGTTCGACGGTGCGCGTTCGTCTTCATATTCCCCGTGGGACCAGGTGCCGCTGAACAGACGACCGTCCGGCGTGCGCATCTGGCCATGCCCATGGGGGTGTCCGTCGGCCCATGCGCCTTCATACCAGCTGCCGTCCTCGTGTTCATAGCGGCCTTGGCCGTTCTGCAGGCTGTCCTTCCAATCACCTGTGTAGACGCCATCCTTGCGAGTTAGCTTGCCCTTGCCTTCGGCCCAGCCGCGCACCATGCTGCCCTCATAAACTTCTTTCTGTACGCCCTTCATGTACCAGGTGAGCTTGCCCTGACCATGCGCAAAATTATCCTTGCAGGGACCACTCCAGCTGATGCTTTCGCCCTCTTGCGGGAAGATATTCGCAACCTTGCATCCACGTTTGTCGGTAATCCAATCGACGTCGGCGGCCAGCGTTGCCAGCGGCAGGCTGAGCAACAGCGCGAGGCCAAATGATTTCAGTCTCTTGTTCATATTGTAAATTTTTGTCAAATTAGTTAAGGGATTCGTTGATTGCCAGAGATTCGGGGCATCAAACCCGCTTTACGTTACCACCAATGCGGGTTTCGTGTCAGAGGCTGGCTAGCGCCGCTGAGCCATCGTGCCCGCAGCACCTGCGCTGATCTATACTCAACTGAGATGTGCTTCGAGATCGTTCTTTTCCCGAGACCGCCAATTCATGACCCTACTGAAGTTTTCGACCAGCTATCTGGATTCACTGATCGCTGAGGCAGAGCGCTCCCCGAGACGACGACAATTCAGAAATGTGCATCTTTCCATGGCCGAGCCTGCTCAGCGCTTGTTCAATGCGATCGAGCCGGGCAGTTACATTCGTCCGCACAGGCATCTGAGCGATCCGCGAGATGAGACGCTGATCGCAGTGCGCGGTCTCTTTGCGTTGATCATTTTCGATGATCACGGCGAGATCACGGATATCGTTCGCCTCGGCTCGGAAAAATACCTCGAGACCGCCGCCTGCAGCGTGGGCGTGGAGCTGTCCGCGGGCACCTGGCACAGTCTGGTCGCGCTGGTGCCGGGCTCGGTACTGATGGAAATCAAGGCCGGACCCTTCAACCCGCAGGCACCCAAAGAATTCGCGCCCTGGTCGCCTGAGGAGGGCAGTGTGGCGGCACAGGACTATCTGGACGGTCTGGTTCTTGCGGCCCAGGCAGTGGTTCAACGCGCCTCGACGGGTGCCGTGAATGCGTAACCCAGCCGGTGCGCGGTCTCAAGCGGCAGCTCGGTGCCCAGCTGCTCTTTGGCTTTGTTGCGCAGTCGGCGTATGAGAATTTCCATGCGCCGCATGTCGTAGCTTGCCGGCTGATGACCAAGCGCGAGCACGATATCGTTTTTCGATACGGCGGCCCCCGGTGATTGCGCCAGCATCTGAATGACTTGCGCCTCCGAATGGGTGAGTTTCAGCTGGCGTCCGGATGGTGCGGCCAGTGTCCAGTGGACTTTGTCCAGCGTCCAGGTATTGTTCGCAGACGCCTTCAGGCGTTTCAGGAGCTTCTGCACCAGCAGCGACAACTCTTCAAGCTGCACCGGCTTGACGAGATAGGCATCAGCACCCGATTGCATACCGGCGATCCGTTCCTGAGGATGACCCCGTGCGCTGCAAATCACCAACCCGGCTTTTCCCGCTGGCTGCGATGCCAGCCAGGCCAGCGCGTCGCCATCCGGCAGACCCAGGTCGAGAATCATTAGATCCACCGAGTGCAAGGCGCGCCAGGCAGTGGCGGCTTTCAGCGTACCGACGCCGTGCACATTCAGGCCATCCATGGTCAGGAAGGTCACCATCGCCTCACGCAACGGCGTTTCATCTTCGACAACCAGCACGTGAGCGGAGGATTGAGGGATATCGTTCATGGGATGATTGTCGTGATGGTTTGTTTGGCGGTTGATTCGCGGGTCGTCTCCGGGAACCACATCGTGAACATGCTTCCATGACCGGGCTCGCTGATCAGTTCGATATGGCCGTGGTGATTATTGACGATACTCTTTACAAGTGGCAGTCCGAGTCCAGTGCCACGCGCGTGCTCTTCGGACGGTACGCGGAAGTATTCCTCGAAGATGTTCTCCTGATATTCAGAGGCGACCCCCCTGCCGCGATCTGTCACGCTGATACCCACAAAGCCTGGCTTGCGGCAGGAGGCGATCGTGATCGTGCTACCCAAATCAGAAAATTTGCACGCATTATCGATCAGGTTCAGCAGTGCGATATCAAGCAATTCCTTGTCCGCGTGCAGCAGCGGTGCCGCAGGATCGATCCGGGTCTCGATGCTGTGCCCACCGACGAAGGCCTGATTCTCGTTCAGGAATTGCGGCAACCAGTTTGCCACAGAGACGGGCACGACCGTCATGGGTCGCAAGTCAGGTCTGACCTGACCATCGGCGAGCCATTGGTCGAACATTTTCACCAGACGCTGCGTGGCGCTGGAAATAGCATCGAGCCGACTGAGGTGATCCGGGCCGGCTGACGCGGGAGATTTTTTCATCAGTGCCACCTGGCTATCGATGATGCCCAGCGGATTGCGGAACTCATGGGAGATCAGCGAACCGAAGCGCACATACTGCGCCAGCACAGCTTTTTCAGTCGCCAGGGACAGGTTCAGCTGCGCGGTTCTCTCCTCGACAGCGTTTTCCAGACGCTGCTCGCTTTCTTTCATCACCTGCATCAACTGCTCACTCGAGGCAAGTGCTTGCTGCTGGGCGTGCTCACGCGCATCCCGCTCATGCCTGACGGTATCGGCTAGAGCAAAAGCGAGCAGCAGCATTTCCGCCGCAGACGAGATCTGTACACTGTACGCGGTGAAGGCATTGGTCTGCACCAGACCAAAGATGCGCAGGCTGGCCACTACGCCGCCTCCCAGCAGAATGCACCAGGCGAGCAAGAAAAAGCGAGCACCGGGAATATTTCGCCGCACCGCGATGATGCCGGTTCCGACGATCAGCGGTGTGGCCATCAGGGACGCGAAGACGAAGCTTTGATAGATCCAGTATCGGGGTATCGCCAGCCATAACGAGCACGTCAACAGCAATGTGATCAGAATGCAGACAGTGGCTGCCCCGTGCAGCAAGCGCGTGATGCGTGGTGCAATATCCCGGCCCTTGAGAAATACCACCGCGAATTCGATAGCAAAAGCCAGCGCCGCGCTAAGGAACAGCGTCTGCGA
>JBEDGK010000319.1:0-3905 GCA_041174665.1 Pseudomonadota bacterium | reverse complement strand
GCAAGCTGCTGCACTTCAGTAAAGACAGCCACGTGGCGGCCCTCACCAAAACCCAGCAGCCCAAGGTGCTGCTGGTAGCGCCACTGTCCGGCCATCATGCGACGCTGCTGCGGGACACCGTGCGCGAGCTGCTGCCGGACCATGATGTCTACATCACCGACTGGACCGATGCCCGCATGGTACCTCTTGATCAGGGGGCATTCCATCTGCACGACTACATTTACTACGTGCAGGAATTCATTCGTACTTTGAGCCCTGATCTGCACGTCATCTCGGTTTGTCAGCCGACCGTGCCGGTACTCGCTGCGATCTCGCTAATGGCGAGCGCTGGTGAAAAACCAATGCCCAAGACCATGGTGATGATGGGTGGCCCGATTGATTCGCGCAATTCACCGACCCAGGTCAATGACCTGGCCATGAACAAGCCGCACACGTGGTTCGAGAACAATGTGATCTACAGCGTACCGCCGAATTATCCTGGCTATGGCCGGCGCGTATACCCTGGCTTCCTGCAGCATGCCGGCTTCGTTGCGATGAATCCGCGTCGTCATGCGCAGAGCCACTGGGAGTTCTATCTTCATCTGCGCGAAGGCGACAATGAATCCGCCGAGGAGCACCGCAAGTTCTATGATGAATACAATGCGGTGCTGGATATGCCAGCCGAGTACTACCTTGAGACGATCAAGACCGTGTTCCAGGACCACGCGCTGCCAATGGGCACCTGGGATGTCGAGGGCAAGCGCGTTCGTCCGCAAGACATCAAGAATGTTGCGCTCTTCACTATCGAAGGTGAACTCGACGATATCTCCGGCTCGGGTCAGACCAGTGCAGCGCATGATCTGTGCTCTAGCATCCCGACCGAGATGAAACAGCACTACACCGCACCGAAATGCGGTCATTACGGCATCTTCTCAGGTCGCCGCTGGCGCGAGATGATCGCACCAAAGATCGGTGAGTTCATCCGGGCGCACCGCTGACAACAAAGTGAGCGCTTGAGTATGGGCCGCCTGTGGGCGGCCTATTTCATGCGATGGCCTCAAGCTCCGCAAATGCCGGATAATGATGGCCATGACTGATCCGCGCCATTCCATCGCCGACCTGTTGGAAGATCTTCTGCCGCAGACGCAGTGCACGAAATGTGGCTATCCGTCATGCCGGCTTTACGCCGAGGCGATGGCAACCGGCAGCGCGAGCCACAACCAGTGCCCGCCTGGCGGCACCGAAGGCGTCGCCCGTCTTGCTTCCGCGCTGGGCAAAACCGTGATTCCGATCAATCCTTCCAATGGCGCAGAACGCGAGCGTCCTGTGGCAGTGATCGACGAGGCGGCTTGCATAGGCTGCACGCTGTGCATACAAGCCTGTCCAGTCGATGCCATTGCAGGCGCTGCAAAACAGATGCACACCGTAATCCCTGAACTGTGCACGGGATGCGACCTATGTGTTGCACCCTGCCCGGTCGATTGCATCGCGATGCTGCCGGTCACCCCGGGCCAGACTGGATGGGACGCATGGTCTCAAGCGCAGGCTGACGCAGCGCGCGAGCGATATCACGCGCGCAGTGCGCGTCTCCGACGCGAAAAAGAAGAACACGATGCACGATTGGCAGCCAAAGCTGCAGCAAAGCTGAGCGAAGTCGAGAACACAGAGGCACTCAGCGATACCGAGCGCGCCGAGAAAGAACGCAAGCGGGTCATCATTCAGGCCGCCTTGGAACGCGCGCGGCTACAGAAAGAAGCGATGTCAAAGAAAACATCATGAACCCGGAAAAGCGACGCCAGATCTTCGAGCGGCTCAAGGCTGCCAACCCGCACCCGACCACAGAACTGGAATACACCACACCATTCGAGTTGCTTATTGCTGTGATTCTGTCGGCGCAAGCAACAGACGTATCGGTGAACAAGGCAACACGCAGGCTCTATCCGATCGCAAATACACCGAAGCAAATCCATGCACTGGGTGTCGATGGTCTGATTCCCTATGTGCAAACGATCGGACTCTATCGCAACAAGGCGAAGAATGTGATCGAGACCTGTCGCATACTGCTCGAGCAGTACGACGGCGACGTCCCCCGCGATCGCGAATCGCTGCAGGCACTACCCGGCGTCGGACGCAAGACAGCGAATGTGGTCCTCAACACGGCCTTTGGCGAGCCAGCCATGGCAGTCGACACGCATATCTTTCGGGTGTCAAATCGTACTGGACTCGCCCCGGGAAAGAATGTTGATATTGTCGAGCAAAAACTGATGAAATTCGTACCACCAGAATACTTGATGGATGCGCATCACTGGCTGATTCTGCAAGGCCGCTACACTTGTCTGGCACGTACACCACAATGCTGGAACTGCCTGATCGCTGATCTTTGCGAATACAAACAAAAAACACCCATGCCTGCGAAGGCAGTCTAATAAAAGCTTTCCGTGTTCGGATTGGAGCGATACATGTTTGCACCGAACAAAGAAGAAGTCCGACGTTTTTTTTGCGACACCTGGCGCAAAGCTCAGTCGGGAGACTTGCTAACGCCCATGGAAGCGATCGCGCGCGACTGGATGCTGCAGCATCCGGAGTATGCGCGCGAGCTGTCAGATCTTGATGCAGCACTGTCGGCTGACTATGACGCCGCTCATGGCAAAGCTAATCCCTTTCTGCATTTATCGATGCACCTGTCGATCAGCGAGCAGATATCGATTGATCAACCACCTGGTCTGCGCGATGCCTATGTGCGGCTAGCGGAACGCCTCGGCTCTGAGCATGATGCGCACCACGATATGATGGAGTGCCTGGGTGAGATGCTCTGGACTTCACAAAGAAATAACTTGCCGCCAGATGGTGCCGCGTATGTCGAATGTGTGAAGCGACGCGCACATGGCTGAGCCACAAATCAGCGAGCAAAAAAAACCGCAGCAGAGGCTGCGGTTTTTTTCGAGAGAATCAGGCTTATTTTCGCACTACCAGTGAGCCCGGCAGGCTGGCCAGATAAGCCGAGATATCGGAGATGTCCTGCTTGGATAAAGGCTTGGCCATACCACCCATGATCGCATTGCCACGACCATTGGCTGCATTGCCGCCGCGCTGGTAGGCTTTTAGCGCATGCTCCAGGTAATCCGCATGCTGTCCCGCAAGCTTGGGATAGCTAGGATCGATCGGTGAATTGTAATCAGCGCCATGGCAGGATGCGCAGTTGTACTTCGCAGCGGCTGCTTTGCCCGCTTCAACATTACCGGCAGCCGCATTCAGGGACACGCCCGCGAGCAGGACAGCCAGCATTGCAATCATCTTATTCATTCATGACCCCTTATTTCTGCTGCGCGTAGTACGCGGCGATATCGGCGATGTCCTGGTCGGACAGCCCCTTGGCGATACCCACCATCGATGGATGATTGCGCTCACCTTTTTTGTAAGCGTTCAGTGCGGAAGCGATGTATTTTTCTGTCTGACCACCGAGCATGGGAACACGGTAGACCTCAGGATAAGTCGCCTTGTAGCCAGCGATCCCATGGCAGCCTATGCACATGGCCACCTTGTTTTTGGCAGCATTCGCATCACCCGCAGCATCTGCGGCGGCAGACAACGGGGCCACACTCACCAGTGCGAGAAGAACAAAAAGTTTTTTCATGATTTCAGGGTAGTTTGATTCGAAATCTGGGTGGCGGCTTGGCGGTTATTACCGATTAAACGAGGCTATGATGAGCCCGCCCACGCGAAAAAGCGCCTAATAATAACCGATTCGTATTTCATCGTCTATTTCCGCTGGAATTCACAGCCAAAATATCTGTTATGACGAGATGTTTCTGGCGCTCACACTCAGCAAGCTAATTTATACTGCGGCTTATTTTCTCTGACCAAGCAGTACAACCCGACTTCTATCACCATGACTACCCCCAAGCGTTTCGAAGGTTCCGAGAATT
>JBEDGK010000318.1:0-2958 GCA_041174665.1 Pseudomonadota bacterium | reverse complement strand
GGCAACTGCGCAAGCTGAACGAGCGACAACTACTTGCTGCCGGCGAATTCGCCCGACAGAGCGAGGTACTTGACCGTATGGTCACCACGGCTGATCGTGCGAAATCTGAAATTGATTTCAGTCAGCGTTTTCCTACGCCGCATGATGACATCATGAACGCCGCCGTTCAGCCTCTAGGACTTGATAAGGCATGGGTGTATGGCTTGATGCGTCAGGAGTCGCGCTTTGTAAAAGCTGCTCGCTCGAATGTCGGCGCATCGGGACTCATGCAAATCATGCCAGCGACCGCGCATTACGTCGCACGTAAGATTGGCATGAGCGGATTCTCGCTCAGCGGGCTGAATGACATTCGCACCAATATCACGCTAGGTACGCAGTACCTGAACATGGTGTTGGGCAGTCTGGGCGGTTCGCAGACACTCGCCACCGCGGCGTATAACGCCGGACCCAGTCGCCCTCGGCTGTGGCGCTCGACGCTCGACAAGCCTGTCGAAGGCGCGATCTTTGCCGAGACGATCCCCTTTTCCGAGACGCGAGGCTATGTGAAAAACGTGCTCGCCAATGCTACTTGCTATGCTGCGCTGTTCGATAGCAAAGCGCCCTCGCTGAAATCGCGGCTGGGCGTCGTCTCGCCGCGCGAGGCGATGCTCAGCGAACTAGGCGATCTTCCCTGACAGGCAGGTGATGAAGCACGCATCCATCCTTGTCATCGGCGGCAGCGGCTTCATCGGTTCGCATCTCGTCGCCGGCTTGGCGGCGAGTGGCCGGCGCGTGATCGTACCCACGCGCCGCCTTGCGCGCGCGCGTCACCTGTGGGTGCTGCCGACCGTACAAGTGATCGAGGCTGACGTGTTCGAGCCGCAGGCATTGAATCAGCTGCTGGCCCAAGCCGATGCAGTGATCAACCTGGTCGGTGTGCTGCACTCGCGCCTGGGGCGACCCTGGGGGCCTGCATTCGAGCGCGCGCATGTCGAGCTGCCGCGACGCATCGTCTCAGCCTGTCAGCGGCAGGCGGTGACACGCTGCTTGCATATGTGCGCCTTGGGTGCAGACAGCCACGGACCTTCGATGTATCAGCGCTCCAAGGCGGCTGGCGAACGCATCATGCTCGAAGCACCTGGTTTGCAAGTCACCAGTTTCAGGCCTTCCGTCGTATTCGGCCCCGATGATAATTTCTTGAACGTGTTCGCAAAGCTGCAGTCGCTGTTACCGGTGTTGGCGCTAGGAGGAGTGCAGGCTAAATTCCAGCCAGTCTATGTAGGCGACGTTGCACAAGCCTTCATCAACGCCCTCGATAATCCCGAGACCTACGGCAAGGTCTATGAACTCATCGGTCCACAGGTGTACAGCATGAGAGAACTCCTGCACCTGACCGGCGTCTACAGCGGCCATCCGCGTCCGGTGATTGGCTTACCCGAAGCCTTTGCTCGAATCCAGGCTTTTTTCCTCGAGCATCTCCCCGGCGGTCCACTGATGAGCCGCGACAATCTCGATTCCATGAAATCCGATAATGTCGCCAGTGGTGATTATCCTGTCCCTGCTGGCTGGCAACCGACGCCACTTGAAGCAGTCGCGCCCAACTATCTCGCAAGGCGCTGACGACCATGTCTTTGTTCAAGACCTATGTCGTCGGTGGCGCCGTACGCGATGCACTACTTGGACTACCGGTCAAAGATAAAGACTATGTGGTAGTTGGTGCGACACCCGACGATATGCGCGCTGCCGGCTTCACACCCGTTGGGAAAGACTTTCCTGTCTTCTTACATCCACATACGCATGAGGAATATGCGCTCGCGCGTACCGAGCGCAAGACCGCCCCCGGTTATGCCGGCTTTGCTTTTCATGCATCGCCTGATGTCACGCTGGAGCAGGATCTGTTACGACGTGATCTTACGATCAATGCGATCGCGCAGAGTGCCGATGGCGTGCTGATCGACCCGTATGGCGGGCAACAAGACATCGAAGCCCGAATCTTTCGCCACGTGTCTCCTGCCTTTGCCGAAGATCCGGTACGCATACTGCGTATTGCGCGCCTGGCTGCAAGATTTACCGATTTCAGTATTGCGCCGGAGACCTTGGTGCTGATGCAGCAGATGGTGTCTTCGGGTGAGGTGGATGCCCTGGTGCCTGAGCGGGTGTGGCAAGAGATTGCACGTGGATTGATGGAGGCGCGACCATCACGCATGTTCGAGGTATTGAGACATTGCGGTGCACTGGCGCGAATCTTTCCCGAGCTTGACGCGCTGCTGGGCGTGCCTCAGAACGAACCGCCTGATTCCGAGATCGATACCTTCGGTCATGTCATGAGGGTGATCGACGTTGCAGCGCAAGAGCACGCCTCTCTTGCGATTCGGTTTGCCGCGCTGGTGCATGATCTGGCTAAAAGCACGATTCCCCCAGAGGATTGGCCTCGTCATGTCGCCCATGAGGCAAGCAGCGACAAGCTCGCAGGGCAAGTCTGCCGCCGGCTGAAGCTGCCCAATGAAGTGCGTGAACTAGCCTTGCTGACTGCTCGCGAGCATGGCAATGTGTCGCGCGCAATCGAGATGCACGCCGCAGACCTCGTGAGCTTGTTCGAGCGTTGCGATGCATTTCGCAAGCCGGTACGCTTTTCAGAATTGCTGAAAGTCTGCGAATATGACTATCGCGGTCGTCTAGGGTTTACTGATCGTGTTTTTCCCCAATCCGCGCATGTCGTGACAGCGCTAACCGCAGCGCAAGGAGTGAACGCAGGCATGATCGCAGCAGAAGTGACTGCGAAAAATCCTGAGCGCCCTGCAGAACATATCGCGGCGGCAGTGCGCGCAGCCCGCGTGCATGCCGTCGGAGAAGTCCTGTCGCAAGCATAAAAAAACGGATCCGACGGGTTGATCGGATCCGCAACACGCCATCAGGCGCGGAGGCGGGGCCGAGGGGTGGCCCCAAGAGCGGGGTTGATCTCGTTCAGCGTGCCGGACG
>JBEDGK010000317.1:0-11560 GCA_041174665.1 Pseudomonadota bacterium | reverse complement strand
ATTTATTTGCTTATATGATCGCCAGCTATAAGCAGGCCGATAAAAAATTTCAAAATAGCATCAATCGACAGAAAAAATCAATTTTATTCAAGACCTTAGCCAGCAATCGCCAAGCTCGGGGTCGAGGGAGTCACGATGAACCTTCATCAATTCCGCTTCGTGCGCGAGGCCGTCCGCCAGAAATTCAATCTGACCGAGGCCGCCAAAGCCTTGTTTACTTCGCAACCCGGGGTCTCAAAGGCCATTATCGAGCTGGAAGAAGAACTGGGCATCGATATCTTCAGTCGCCACGGCAAGCGTATCCGCGGGCTGACCGAGCCGGGCCGGCAAGTGTTGAAATCGGTGGAGGTTATCCTGCAAGAGGTCGAGGGCCTCAAGCGTATCGGAAAAGAGTTCGCTGCGCAGGACTCTGGCAGCTTCACGATTGCCACCACCCACACGCAGGCGCGCTATTCCTTGCCCGCCGTGGTGCAGCAGTTTTCGCAGAAATTCCCTAAGGTGCGGCTGTCGCTGTTGCAGGGCAATCCCAAGCAGGTGGCCGAGATGGTGCTGAACAATCAGGCCGATCTGGCGATTGCTACCGAGGCGATTGCCGAAATAGACGGTCTGGTATCGCTGCCATGCTTCCAGTGGGAGCATATGGTGGTTGTGCCCGCCGAGCATGCGCTGCTCAAATCAAAGAGCATCACACTGGAGGAGATCGCTGCCTATCCGCTCGTCACCTACGATACCGCGTTTGCCGGACGAAACAAGATCGATCAGGCCTTCGCGCGTCGCCATCTGAAACCTGATGTCGTGCTTGAAGCCATCGACGCTGACGTGATCAAGACGTATGTCGAACTCGGCATGGGCGTTGGCATCATTGCTGGACTCGCGTTCAACGCGGCGCGTGACCCGAATCTGCGCGCTATCCCTGCCGGACATCTGTTCGGCATGAATCTGTCGCGCATTGCGCTCAAAGAAGGAGCGTATTTGCGCGGCTACGTGTATACGTTTATTGAATTACTCTCGCCGAGCCTGAGCCGAAAGATGGTGGAGCAGGTGCTAGCTGGCGAGCGAGACAGCTACGAGTTATGACCTGGTGATCTGACGATGTAAGACAAACACCGACAAAACCTCCCGCCAAGCGCTCACAAAAAATACCGATCCGCACTGCTACCCTTGCTGCTGAAGCACGCTCAGAATACTGTCCATGATGTGAGAGCTGCTCGCATCCACAACGACACGCGGAAACAGCATGAACACAAACGAGATTCTGCAAGAAATCAGGGATGCCAATCTGAATTACCTGATGCTTGCCCGGCAGATGATACGAGCGGATCGCGCGGCTGCGATCTTTCGACTAGGTTTGTCGGCGGAGGTGGTCGATATGCTGGACGGTTTATCAAGCGCACAGGTAGTACGCCTTGCATCGGGCAACATGATGCTGGCTCGGTTCCGCGTCGATGATCAGGCTATCCTCGGCATGCTCACACGCACGCATCACGATGCCTCGCTATCGCATGCGCACATGGCGCTACTGATGGCAGCACAGCCAGTTGAAGACATCGTCTGATGATTCACTCTCAGTGAGCAGACGGTTTGTGATCAGAAAAAGTGTGATAGCCGATAGTGTGCAGATACAGCTTGCGATGCAGCTGATCGAACTGGGTGCACGTCTCCAATTGCTCGAGACCGAGACCACGCTCTCCCGCGAGCGGCTTCTCAAACTTTACAAGGAGATGCGTGGCAAATCGCCGCCCAAGGGCATGCTGCCTTTCTCGGCCGACTGGTTTATGACCTGGCAGCCCAACATCCATGCCTCGCTGTTTTTGAATATTTATCGTTATTTGCAACAGCATGCGCAACTCAGGGGCATTGAAGCCGTGATCAAAGCCTTCCAACTCTACTTGGAACAATTGCCACCAGCCTCCGGTGAGGCACCCTTGCTGTCACTGACTCGCGCATGGACGCTGGTACGCTTCTACGACAGCAAAATGCTCAGGCTGGTCGAGTGCAGCCAATGCCATGGTCATTTTGTCGGACATGCGCTGGATCTGCATCATGCATATCGCTGCGGGCTGTGCCATTCGCCTTCCCGAGCTGGGAAAAAGAAGAAAATGATTGAGGCGGAGCTGAGGACGCCTTGATTGTAAATTTGTCATGACCCGTATGGGTCCAGGTTTCTCAATGGCGGCGCGTGAAAAACTCGCGTGCTGCGGCGATCAGGCGGTCGGCGATTTCTGTCGCATCGATGCGATAGCTTCCCTCGGCAATCTGCTGGCGTATCTGGGTCACTTTGCCGGTATCCACCGGCGTACTCCCATCACTAAGCAGCGCGCGTGCGGGGCCGGACAGGCTGACCTGCTCGGCGCTGATCCCGGCGCTCTCGCCTGCGCGACCACTACCGACCCCTGCGGGGGTGATGCGCTCACTGATCGGGGCGGCGGGCGACAGCCTGCCCGTCGAGTCGTTGATTTTCATGGCTTTTCCTGGTGCGGGCCCGGTCTGGTGCGGGCCAGTATGTGTGTCTTGTAAGGATTAACGGCAGCGGGAGGGCGTTCTTTAGGTGGACAACGATTCAATAGTGCAAACTCAGTACACGGAGAGCCCCTGTGACCCTGGTCGTGATCTGAGCAGCAGCAGTCTGCGCAGGTTCTAGCCCACCCTCGTCGCATGCGGGTGGGCTGGCGGGCGCTACTGCTTCAGCACCTGAACGGATTCATGCGGTTACTGGCCTTGTGCAAGCGACTGCGTCGCGACGCACTCAGTGATTGACGTGATTCATCTCTACTGGCGCGGGGTGTAGTTCTTCAGAAGGTGAACGATGTCAGTAAAACCGAGCGCCGCCGCTCTGTCCATTGGCGTTTGGTGCCTGTGATTTTGGACGTTGCGGTCTGCACCCCTGTCGAGCAGAGTTGTGATCATCTCAACATTGTGTCGACTGACAGCCATGTGCAAAGCAGTGTTTCCTTTATGGCTTTGTAAATTGACATCAGCTTTGTAGTTGATCAGCCTGTTGGCGTGAGCGAGCAAGCCGCGTCTGGCTGCATACATCAATGGAGTGAAGCCCCGGTGGTTTCGGGCATTCATATTGGCACTGTCGCCATAATTAAGCCGGATCTCCCGAATCAATTCTGCTGGTGCATTCGCAGCGCAGATTAGGTGTACTGCTGAATTTCCGAGAGTATTGATCATGTCAATTGGCGCGCCGGAATAGATCAGAGTTTTTGCGAAATCTTTTTGCCTTTTCTTGATTGCATACATCAGTACGGTATTTTTTCTGGAATCTGTTACCTCGAATTTTTTGTATCGAGAAACGGCAAGACAAGCGATTGCTTGCTCGCCCATGTTACATAAATGAAAAAAGACATAATCTTTATCCAGCATGGGAAATTTTTTCCCTGATTCGACATCATCAAAAATAGCTTCGATGTCATCAAATCCACGAGAGTGGGCAAGATTAAGCGCTGTTTTTCCATCCTTGTCCTTAATATTGGGATTGGCTCCGTTCATCAGTAAAAATTTGACGCCAGTGTCATCGCCAAAGTAGCAGGCCTTGTGAAGTGCTGTCTGTCCTTGTGAGTCAGCTGTGTCGGGATCAAATCCAAGCAGTAGAAGTAATGCTAGTTTGTGACGATTTTCTTTCTCTGACATATAAGCATCAATGACAATGTTATTCATTTCAGGGACAAGATTTTTCAAATTATCGATGCCGAAGCGTTTCAATAGTCTCAGTACAGATTGAAAACTTCCTTGGGCAAATTTATATCGAATGTGACGCCCCATCTGCGCGATTCGTGCATCGTTAGCAAGGCTGACTTTTGGGCTGATACGAAAACGCGTTAATTTTCCATTACCCGACAGGGTAAGATCACTGCCGGAGTGTTTTCCTCCGTACTCGAAAAGAGATTTCGCTGAGGTTGCATGCTTATTTTGGCGAGATGAAAAATCCAGCTGAAATTTCAAAATCTCAGTCGTAGAGTCACTCCAGATGGAGTGACTTCCGCTGTAAAACAAAAATTGGTGGGGATAATCCTGCACGGTCTTGTGCAAGGGCTTGGACTCACAAACGGCAAAATGCACTACGCCACCACTCGGGAGATCATGTTTTCCTCGTCCCAGAATCCCGAGTAATTCAATGGCGTCGATATCAAAATCATTTCCGGTCGTGCAAATATCTAATTTGCCATTATTCGCACTTCCATGAGGAGTGATATAGATCTCAGTATCAGAAGTCAAATATCCTTCTTTTGTCAGAGCAGTGATCAGTGCTTTCAGGGTGGCGATTTTTTCTTCTTTGTTGTGTCCGGCTAATTGATCAAGTCGAATTGAAATACCGCTCTGACCAGATATCGACAAATGCCGTTCCAGTTCCTGCCCCTCGGTCGTTCCGAAAAATTCGCCCACCAGAAGAAATTTGGCGCCACTGCTTGAAATCTTTATTTTTTCTTGTTCTGGCGTGGTAGCTACCGCACCTGGCATACCGATACTGACAAAATCAACACAGGTCTGACTGGGCAAGTTCGAGTCTTGCGTATCGGTTTTTCGGCCTGCCTTACCGGGCTCGTCGTAGGATGTACTTCTCCCGGCATGTTGAACGCTCAACGGGCGGCTCCTTTCATGAGCATTACTGAAAGAGGTGTGTATTAGAGAAGACTCGTAATTTTCATCATTGGCTCAATATAAAACGGAGATTTCCAGAGGGTCTCTTTGCGTGATTTCTGGAGGGGCGATGTTTCATTGTTTAATGCTTTGTCAATGCACTATGCGCTGCGGGTCACTGCGACGATATGAATCCCTGATTATCCGGCGGGTCTGTTCCGTGGCTTGCATGGCTTTGGCTGAGTGGCGTCAGGCTGAGCAAAGAGATCAGTTCATGTCAGGCACGAGTTGATGCTTGAGCGCATAATGCGTCAGCTCGGCATTGTTTTGCATACGCATTTTCTGCAGCAGGCGAGAGCGGTACATGCTGATCGTTTTTACCGAGAGTGATAGTTCGAAAGCAATCTGACTGACCGTCTTTCCCGAAGCGATCATCACTAATGTCTGAAATTCTCGGTCAGATAGCGTGCTGTGCATTACCTGTACACCGCCCTGATCGATGTGATGAGCCAACTCTTGTGCCAGAGTCTGACTGATGTACTTGCGTCCGGCTGCGACAGCGCGCATGGCAGTAATCAACTCATCGGGCGCACTTTGTTTATTCAGATAGCCGGCAGCGCCGGCTCGTATGGCGCGCACCGCATACTGATCTTCGCGGTGCATGCTCAGTATTAAGATGGGTAGACCAGGTATCTCACGGCGCGCCTGTCTCAGCACATCTATCCCGTTTCGGTCCGGGAGTGAGATGTCGAGCAGCACAAGATTCAGCGTCTGTTCGCGCATGCGCTGCAGCGCGACCGCGCCGGTGGCGGCTTCTGCGCTCACGATAAATTCTCCGCTGTCGGCGATGATCTGCTTCAGGCCTTCCCGAATCAGCGCATGGTCGTCAGCGACCAGCACTTTTCGTAGCATGGAATCGGTCAGTGTGTCGGCGTACATATCCCGTTTTATTTTTCACCGTCGCTGCGAGATATATCAGTCACCGCGCAGCACCGGCGCTCGTGCGGATACCATGGTGCCTTTGCCAGATCTTGAGATAATCTTGAGAGAGCCTCCGATGGCAGCGACGCGCTCTTCCATACTCCGCAGGCCGAAAGATTGCGGACTGTCGCGCTGTTCATTGCTGATGCCGCCACCGTTGTCGATAATTTCCATCAGCAGTTCGCTGCCGTCATCATGCAAGTAGATTTCGACGCCGCTGGCATCAGCGTGTTTTCTGATGTTGTTGCAGGCCTCTTGCGCAATTCGAAACAGTGTTGTTGCCAGCTTTGCATCCAGCGAAATATCCAGATCCTTGCAGTGGAATTCGCAGGCTAGACCCGTCTGCAGCTCGAATTCGGACGACAGCCACTCGAGTGCCGCGACCAGGCCGGCATCAAGAATGCCCGGTCGGAGATCTGCTGAGATTCGGTGTATCGAGGCGATCGATGAGTCGAGCAGGTTCTCGAAGTAGGCGTAGCGGTCAACGAGGTAGGGATCAGAGGGCAGATTTTTCCAGACGTGTTGCAGCATCATCTTTAGTGCGCTCAGATTGCCGCCAAGATCATCATGCAGATCGCGTTCGATACGCCGCCTTTCCTGCTCTTTTACTTCTTCGATGTGCGCGGCCAGTACAGATAGTTGTTCTCTTGATTGACGGATTTCTTCCTGCAGCCGCTTGGCCTGGCTGATGTTGGTCATCACGCCAGTCCAGCAGAGCGCTCCGTCTGTACGGCGTGTGGGCGTTGCACGCAGATTGATCCATTTAAGATCTTTCCAGGCATCGATGCGTAGTCGGCCCTCCCAATTGAGTGGCTTGAGCTGAGCCACCGACCGCTCAAGCGCCTCAAGGAGTGCCGAATGGTCTTCATCAGTCAGTCGGCTCAGCAAGTGCATGGTATCTGCATACAGGAGATCACGCGGGATACCGAGCAGGTCCTTGCAGGCGTCAGACAGAAAGGCGAATCGCAGACTCCCCTCGGGTTGTCGCTCGAGCTCGAACAGAAGACAGGGCAGGTGAGCATCGAAGCGGGCCAGCCTGTCTTCGCGCTCATGCAAATGCGCGTCATCCAGAAATTCCTTGGCCCAATGATCTTCGTTCATCATTTTTTCCTTGTGGCAGTGCACACAGACCTGTGCAAAGGCTCAAAGTTCCGTCGGCATCTTTCGGGTTGCGCTAGATCGAGAATTTTGCGGAACTCCGTGAATGTCGCGTCTGACTCCTCTCTCACGTTTGATTTTTCACAAGTTTTCAGCTTTTATGTATGACATGACAATCCTTGCGGCACTGGGTTCTAGTTCGTCCGTGGTCTTTTTCCGCGCGGCGCTCGTCCGCTCTGGCGCACGCTGGATAGTGTCCTTCGTGGCGTGTCCCTCGGCGAGGAGTAGCGCGCAGCCTCTGCCGTAAGCTCTTGTCAGGGGTAAGATAGCGTGCAGTGTTTCTGGCGAGTAGCGCGCGTATACGAGGAGGTCTGCGGTGGAATGGGTAATGGTTGGACTGGAGCTCGGGGTGGCGCTGGTGATCGCGCTGGCTATTTATATGACACTAAAAAAATGAGCGACCCCGGTGGGGTCGCGCTAGCGCTGCAGTTATTGGATTGTCAGGGGGAGAAGAGCCTACCCTGATTTTTTGGCTGCCTGCATCAGGCACTTCGATAGCTTGTCGAAATGCAGTAGAGCTGCCTGGGTCAGTTCAAGCTGCTTGCGGCGCGCATCTTCGGTTTCGGCCAGCAATATCCAGCCTTTCTCGCGCATGGACTTCAGGCGACCGTGCAGCATCGCCGGCGAGCCTAGTTCACGCCTGCCCATCAGGTCTTTGACCGATAGCCTTTCTTTTTTTTGTCGGGCGTAGGCAATCAGTTCGAGAATACGTTCTTCGAGAGGCTCCAGCGGCGGCAGGGAGGGCATGCCACGCACGGCCTCTGCCAGCTGGAGGAAGCGCAAATAAATATCTGCGGGGCGGGTACGTTTGCTCACAGCGTCACATCCTCGTTATGGGGTTGATATTAAATTGATTTTCCGCACAAATCATGATACCCCAGGCCTCGCGAATGTGCACCAAATTGCTTATCAATTCAATGAACGTGGTCGGCCAGCGCGAGAGCGTTTCGTTTGTTGAGCGCTTGATAATGTCGGAATATGTCAAAAATCTTGTCGTTCAGGTCGAATGAAATCCCTGCGCGCTCTTGCGGGACGGGGCTCAGTTCTGTCTCTGGTAGCCACGGCGCCGTATCCTGAGATCAGTGGCGACATTACCGGGACCCTCTGGCGACTGAGATAAAATCAACCGGCACGATTTTTAATATTCTTTCGGTCCTGATTTGCAAACCGATCATTTCCCTGCCGGTGCCGGCCCACGCCTCACTCCAGACCAACCATCGACACGCACGGCGTTGCTGGTGTTGCTGCTGGTGTATGTCGTGTTGTGGCCGCTGGTGGCAACGCTGTCCCATCATAGTCCGCCGCTGGACATGGTCGAGGGCTTCGTCTGGAGCCTTCATCCGCAGGCGGGCTATTACAAACATCCGCCGTTGCCGGCATGGGTGATTTCAGCGTCGATCTTCTTGGCCGGCAAACATATGTTGGCCTTGATGGTGCTGGGACCCTTATGCATCGTTGCAGCGCTGGTTTCGCTGTGGTGGCTGACTCGTCAGTTCCTCGACGAGCGTCAGGCCGTCGTGGCCTTGTTCCTGACGGCGACACAGTTCTATTTCAATGTACTGATACCCGAATTCAATCACAACGTGATTCAGATCCCCTTATGGGCGCTGTCCATCACGCTGTTTTGGATGGCAACGCGGCGCGGTCAGATGATCTGGTTTTTTTTGCTCGGACTATCGCTCGGCGTATGCGCTCTGGCCAAGTACAGCGCCGCACTGCTGTATCTGTTCATGATGATCTGGCCGCTACTGGATACCGATTCGCGACGCCACCTCAGCGTTGGCAAGGTTGGCCTATGTGTTGTCACGACGGTGATGGTGACAGCGCCTCATCTGATCTGGCTGCTGAATCATGATTTCCAGCCGCTCCATTACGCTCAGGGACGAATGAGCGAGCACCTATCGTTGTCTGGACGCTTCATCGAGGTGGTGTCTTTTCTTGCTGCCCAGCTGGGCATTCTCTCGGTGATGCTGTTACTGACTGCATGGTTGATGTACCGACATCGCGCAACCCAGGCGCCGGTGATATCCACTTCACGACAGGGTTTGTCATCATTCGCATCGCCAGCTGTTGTTCTGTGCGCTGCCAGCCTTGTGCCCCTGTTACTCAGCCTCGCGGTACCGCTCATTGGCGGTCGACCGTTGCGCGACATGTGGGCGATGATGATGTTCACGCCGATTGGCGTGGCGCTGGTCTGCTGGCGACCGGTCATGTTCGAGATGCTAGGTCAAAGGCGGTGGCTGGTCGCGTGGGTGATGTTTCAGGGTTTACTGATGGCAGCCTACGCTGGCAATGTCTACTACAAGACGCAGCTGAGACCGAGTCTGTCGCGCCCGAATTTTCCGGGGCCGGAACTGGCGCGTCTGATCGAGAACGATTGGCAGCAAAAAACCGGGGTGCCGCTTCGCTATGTGGTGGGCTCCACCTGGGCAGCGGGAAATGTGGCTTTTTTCGGGAGGTCGACTCCCGATGTGCTGATCAATGGCGACTATGGCATATCACCCTGGGTGAGTCCTGAACGGCTACAGGCCTGTGGCTACGTGTTGCTGTGGGCGCCTGAAAAATCAGGGCGGGAGCCTGGGCCTTGGCTGCGCGACATGAACCCCGGCCTGCCCGAGGCAGAGACTGAACTCCGCTTGCCTTCGCAGCCGGCGATCAACTTGACTGTTCGGTGGGTGGTCGTGCCGCCCGCTGGTCGGTGCGATGACTGAGCGGGTGCTGCCATGCTTGACCCGTGATCGCGCTGCCAGTACAGTCCGCGATGTTTGCGTTGCAGCAGCGCGCGCCTGATCCTTGCATCACGCATCTCCCCTCATGACACCAGAACCAGTGACCAAGATGGACGCACCGGCGGAGGACAATGTCTCCGAGTTCATGCTGCGTCTGCGTGCTGCGGAGCGACCCACCGATCCGCTGGTCAGCTGCCTTGTGCCTGCGTTCAACGAGGAGGGCAATATTCTTCCCATGTTGGACACCCTGCATACCCTGATGAAGGGTATGGACCTGAGGCATGAACTGATCGTCATCGATGATGGCAGCCACGATGCCACGGTCGAAAAGGTCATGAGCGTCATTGATCGCTTGCCCGTGACGCTGGTCCAGCTGTCGCGTAATTTCGGCAAGGAAGTCGCGCTGACTGCTGGCATTGCGGAGGCAAGAGGCGATCTGGCTGTGTTGATTGATTGTGATTTCCAGCATCCGCCCGAATTGATTCCGTCATTCATCGAGCAATGGCGCCGGGGTTATGACATGGTGTATGCGGTGCGCTCCGATCGCAACGATGAGACCATGCTCAAGCGTGCATTCACCCGAGTGTTCTATGGCTTGGTGAATCTGGGTGAGCGCAACAAGATCCCGGAGAACACCCAGGACTTTCGCGTGCTGGACCGATGCTTGCTGGATGCGCTGAACAGCATGCCTGAGCGTAATCGTTTCATGAAGGGTTTATACAACTGGGTCGGTTTTACGCGGCGGGCGGTGCGCGTGCGCACCGATCCGCGTCGGCATGGGAGCAGCAGCTTCAATTTCATCAGTCTGCTACGGCTCGCCGCGACAGCACTGACCGCATTTTCGAATGTGCCGCTGCGGCTGTGGACGGTAATCGGCGGCGTGGTGTCGCTGACGTCCATTGCGTATGCACTGTACATCGTGATCGAGACGCTGTTGTTCGGCAATGATACGAGCGGCTGGCCGACGATTGTGGTCGCCATTACTTTCTTGGGCGGCGTGCAGCTGCTGTCCATTGGCATACTCGGCGAGTACATCGGACGTATTTTCACCGAGGTCAAGCAGCGACCTGCGTACCTGATCAGTCGCATCACGCGCAGCAGTTCGGTGCTGCCGCGCGATGGCGATACCCGATGAATCGGGAGTTATTCTGGTTCGGGGCGGTCGGTGTCACTGCGATGCTGGTGCATCTTGGCTGCGTGTCGCTGGTTCTTGTTCCGCTCGGACTGGATCCACTGATCGCTAACATCATTGCATTTCTGATTGCCTTTCAGGTCAGCCATGCCGGGCATCAGCGGCTGACCTTTAGCCATCAGCAGGCCCCTGTTGCGCGTTCGCGGGTTCGTTTCTTTGGCGTGGCACTGACGAGCTTCATCATCAATGAGCTCATGTACTGGGCGCTGCTGCATTTCACACCTCTGGATTATCGCGTCGCACTGGCCATTGTGCTGGTGGCGGTGGCCGCACTGACTTTCGTGACAGCGCGGCATTGGGCGTTCGCCCCGGGGGAGAATACATGAGAGACAGGCCGCGCAAGCTTGCGCTATGTGCTGATGATTTTGGCCAATCGAAAGAGATCTCCAGCGGCATATTCGATCTGATCGCATGTCGGAGGGTATCCGCCACCTCAGTACTGACGGAAGGTCCGGACTGGCCTGAGAGCAGCTGGCGTCTGCGCGAGCTGCAGTCGCATGCCGACATCGGTATTCATCTGAACCTCACCCATCCTTTCGAAAATACCCGTGGCAATCGTCCTTTGCTGTACTGGCTGTTGCTCACTCAGCTGGGGATGGTGTCGCGTGACTGGGTGCTGCAGCGTTTCTTGAATCAGATCGATTTGTTCGTCAAATACTTCAAGCGCCTGCCGGATTATCTCGATGGGCATCAGCATGTACATGCGTTTCCAGTCATTCGTGATGCAATGATGGCAGCCATCGATACCCACTGGCTGCCGGGCAGTCGTCTACCTTGGGTTCGTTCCCCGGACCGGCTGGTCGACTCGGGCGGAACGCCGGGCAAGGCACTCGTGCTGCGCGCAGCGTGCCGCGGCTTTGCTGCAGCCGCCCAGCAGAAGGGCTTGCGCATCACCGAAAAATTCGGTGGTCTGTAT
>JBEDGK010000316.1:0-2790 GCA_041174665.1 Pseudomonadota bacterium | reverse complement strand
CCTATCTTGAGGCGGAGAGTGCTTTTTGGTGCGTCGATGTATGTGCGATCCCCAACCGAGTTATTGCTAAACGGAACTTAAACTCACTCACGCAGTACAAGGGAATTAAAAATGGATCTCGCGCCGTCGGTCATGGTCAAGCATGGCAACCGGTTGACTTCTTCGCTGAGCGAGCTGGATTGGGACCGATGGAAAAGGCAGATTGAAACTGTGCAACTCAAAGTGGGCGAGGTCCTCTTTGATGCGGGAGAGCAGATACATCACATCTACTTTCCATTGACCGGCATCATTTCGCAGCAATACGATTTCGAAGACGGCAAATCAGCTGAATTTGCCCAAATGGGAAACGAGGGAATGGCCGGCGTATTCATCTTTATGGGTAGTGCCTCGACATCCAGCAAAGCAATTGTGATCGCGGGCGGGATCGCCTATCGGCTTCCTGCGCCCTGGATGCTTCAGGAATTCAATTCCTCCAGTCCATTTCGTCAGTTGGTCCTGCACTACATGCAGATCCTGATGACGGCGGCGTCGCAGCTGGCCGTTTGCAATCGACGCCACAGCATCGACCAGCAGCTCTGTCGTACCTTGCTGCTTCAACTTGATCGGGTCGCAGGCAATGATTTGTCGCTCACGCACGAATTGATATCGCGTTCCATGGGGGTTCGACGTGAAGGGGTCAGTGAGGCGGCAAAGCGGCTGGAAATTAGCGGCGCCATCCGCTACTCGAGGGGCCACATCCAGGTCCTCAATCGCGAAGCGCTTTTGAAGACATCCTGTGAGTGTTACTCGATCATCAAGCGCGAGGACCGCAGGCTCTTTCCGTCGTAGTCACCGCCCGATCTTGTTCACGCGCCAGGGCGTAGCGTGTCAATTCAGCAGCTTTGTGAACGCCGACCTTTTGCATCAGGCTGCGGCGATGCGTGTCAACCGTTGAGGGGGAGATCCCTATTGCGCGTGCGATTTCCTTTGAGGAATATCCTCGGGAGAGCCACTCCAAAACGTCAGACTCACGTGGTGTCAGACGCGTGCTCGCGGGCGTCATATCCGTGCGGCACATCACGATAGACAGCGTCGGACATAGGTATATCCGCTTCAAGCGGGCATAGTGGATAGCCAAGGACAAATGCTGCAAGTTGCTCGTGGTTGAAACACAGGCATCTGCACCCAGCGCCAGCGCCTGTACCACTTCACGACGGTATCGCAGGTCTGCGCAAAGCACGATGGGCGGGCGATCGGCGCTGAACGGCGAGAGCTTTTGAAGATCGTCTGTGATGTAGAGATCTAATGGCTTGTCACCTGGCAAGGCGTCGACAGGGCTGAAGCCGATGGTCCAGCGATCGAGAAGCCGCTGCACACCTTCACGAATTAGGTTGTCAGCCATTGCGATCCCTGCATGCAAGGATTTTGGAAGATCCTCAGAAAAGGTCATGCCTTACTCGTGAAATCAGGCTGACGCGATTGTCGCAATCGAGCTTTTGGTAGATGTGCTTGAGGTGCGCCTTGACCGTTCCCTCCGCGATAGCAAAGGTGCGCGCGATCTCTTTGTTCGATTGCCCGCGGATCAGAAGTTGAACGACGGATAGCTCGCGCAGCGTGAGATGCTGCTTAAAAAATGCCGCGGTCAGCGGCATATCATTTCGGGATAACTGCCCGACCGCGAAATCATCGTCCAACCACCTCTGGCCGTGGTGGACCTCACGGATGCACTCCATCAGGACTTCCTTGGGCTTGCATTTAGAGACCAAACCATTGACACCTTCGGCAATAGCCTCCAGCGCACCTCGTAGGCTGACATGCGTGAAGATCACCGGAAGTGTTCTAAGTTGCTCACGGCGCAGGTCCCGAATCAGACTCATACTGTCCTTTTGACCCAGCGTGAGTTCCATGACCAGGATGTCGGGCGCGGACCTCAGTAGCTCGCGCCAAGCGGCTGCGCCATCACGCACACAGGTTGTCACGATGAAGTCGGGATGGCATGCGAACATTTTTGTCAGGCCATCAATCACGACGGGATGCGGGTCGGCAAACATGACTTCGATCGGAGCCTTTCGCTCGGCGCATGCTGATGGATCCCGCATCAGGGCGGCCATTTCCTGATCGGTAACGAGCGGGGGGCAATGGGATAGCGTAGAGGTCATCAATCGATTCACCGGCAGTGAGCGAGATGATGATGCGCATCACAAGGTAATGACTGTGCGTCGAGTAACGCAGTAACAACTCTGAACAGACGCCATGTCGAATCGAGCCAATGTGACCCACAGCACGCATTTTGAAGGAGCGCTCGGTCAAAGATGTGGGTGCAGGAGGGTGTATGCGATCGTCTGGCTATATAGATTTCAAGGAGATGGCTGCGCGTTGCGAGCTGTCGGACGACGAGTTGTATGAACTTCTGGAATACGGTGCACTGCCCGTGATATACGTGAATTCATCTGGCCTTTGCTTTCCGCTGGATTGTGTCGGCGCTGCGCAAAAAGCGGCGAAGATCAAACGCGACTACGCTCTTGATCTTTTTGCGATGGGCGTGGTCATGGGCTACGTGCAAAGAATTGACGAGCTTGAGCTGGCAAACATGCAGCTTCGCACGCGGCTTGAGTCATGAGTCATCGAGCTGATCGGCTATCATTTGGAAAGACTTCACTTCTGGGCGGAACATGATCACCGACGTATCCGATATCAAGCAAATGCTCACCGTACTCCAGGAAGAAGTCGCTTTGCTGAAGGATAATTTTCAGCTTCTCAATACCAAGTATGTTGAGAACCTGGCTGCCCTTAAGGAGCTCACACTTACTG
>JBEDGK010000315.1:0-3467 GCA_041174665.1 Pseudomonadota bacterium | reverse complement strand
AGTCCAATGAGGATGCGCAAATCGCCAAGGCGGGCATCGCCGCGCTGGGTATTTGAGTTGCCGGGGGGTGCGCGTTATTGGCAGCGCTTGGCCCTCACTTCCTGCTGTATTGGACGCTCGCGCTTGGTTGGCTGCGTGGCTCGCACAAGATAGGGCGCGCAGTTGGCAGCGGGTTGCCGTCACGCTATAATTCGAGGGTTTAACCGCAGACCCCGCCTACGGCACACATTCACCCTCTTTTGTCGCGCATTTTGCGGATTCGCCATGCCTGAATCAGGCGCGTAGCGTAAATGCAGGCAGCCCGTGCGGCGGTAACCATAGGAGTTATCTTTGCCGCCATTCTTTACGGCCAACCGCACGCCGGCCATTCTCGCGCTCGCGGATGGCACAATTTTCAAGGGTTTTTCCATTGGCGCTGATGGCCATACCAGTGGCGAGGTTGTATTCAATACGGCAATGACCGGTTATCAGGAAATCCTGACTGATCCGAGCTACTCCCGCCAGATTGTTACGCTGACCTATCCCCACATCGGCAGTACCGGCGTCAACCCTGAAGATGTCGAATCAGACAAAGTCCAGGCAGCGGGTCTGATAATTCGCGACTTACCGCTGCAAGTATCTAATTTTCGTGCCACGCAATCGCTGCCGGATTATCTGAAGGCAGAAGGCATCGTTGCCATAGCGGGCATTGATACGCGCCAGCTGACGCGGATCCTGCGTGAGAAAGGTGCGCAAAACGGCGCGATTATCGCGGGTGCAAGCCTCAAAGAATCTCATGCACTCGAGCATGCGCGCGCATTTCCCGGCCTCACGGGTATGGACTTGGCAAAAGTGGTGTCGACCAAGACGCGTTACGAATGGACCCGTACTGAATGGTCGCTTGGTCATGGCTACGGCGCGCTGACTAATCCGAGGTTTCATGTAGTCGCATTCGACTATGGAGTGAAGTACAACATTCTGCGCATGCTCGCTGCGCGTGGCTGCCGAGTGACTGTGCTTCCGGCGCAGTCGAGCGCGGCAGAAGCGATCGCACTCGCACCTGACGGTGTTTTTCTATCGAATGGCCCCGGCGATCCGCAGCCTTGCGACTACGCGATTAACGCAGCGCGTGAAATCATCGAGCGGGGTATCCCGACCTTCGGTATTTGCCTCGGTCATCAGATCATGGCGCTAGCCTCGGGTGCGAAAACCGTGAAAATGAAGTTTGGTCACCATGGTGCGAATCATCCGGTACAAGATCTGGACACCAAGCAGGTGATGATCACATCGCAGAACCATGGCTTTGCGGTCGATGCGACAACGCTGCCCGACCACTGTCGGGTTACGCATGTTTCCTTGTTCGATGGTTCTCTACAGGGTTTCGAGCGTACCGATCAACCCGCATTCTGTTTTCAGGGACACCCAGAGGCTTCGCCTGGGCCGCATGACATTGCTCCGCTATTCGATCGCTTTGTCGCCATGATGGAGAAACATCAGCATGCCTAAGCGTAGCGATATCCAGAGTATTTTGATTATCGGTGCTGGTCCTATCATCATTGGTCAGGCCTGCGAGTTCGATTATTCCGGCGCACAGGCCTGCAAGGCACTGCGTGAAGAAGGGTACCGAGTCATTCTGGTCAATAGCAATCCTGCGACCATCATGACCGATCCTGAGATGGCCGACGTCACCTACATCGAGCCGATTACCTGGCAGGTCGTCGAGCGGATCATCGATAAAGAAAAGCCCGACGCGATCTTGCCGACCATGGGTGGCCAAACCGCTCTCAATTGCGCACTTGATCTGTGGCGTCATGGCGTGCTCGACAAATATAAAGTTGAGCTGATTGGCGCAACGCCAGAGGCCATCGATAAAGCAGAAGACCGTCAGAAATTCAAAGAGGCGATGACGAAGATCGGTCTTGGCTCAGCACGCTCTGGCATAGCGCACTCGATGGATGAGGCGTGGGCAGTACAGAAAGAAGTCGGCTTCCCGACAATCATCCGCCCTTCGTTCACCATGGGTGGCACCGGTGGTGGTATTGCGTACAACGCCGAGGAATTTGAAACCATCTGCAAGCGTGGTTTAGAAGCCTCGCCAACCAACGAGCTGTTGATTGAAGAGTCCCTGCTCGGTTGGAAAGAATTTGAGATGGAGGTTGTGCGCGACAAGAACGACAACTGCATCATCGTCTGCTCGATTGAAAACCTCGACCCGATGGGTGTGCATACCGGCGACTCGATTACCGTGGCACCAGCGCAGACCCTGACCGACAAGGAATACCAGATCATGCGTAACGCCTCTTTGGCGGTACTGCGTGAGATTGGTGTGGATACCGGGGGCTCGAACGTGCAGTTCGCCGTCAACCCGCAAGACGGTCGCATGATCGTCATTGAGATGAACCCGCGTGTCTCGCGCTCCTCGGCACTCGCATCCAAGGCAACAGGTTTCCCGATTGCGAAGGTTGCTGCCAAGCTGGCGGTAGGCTTTACGCTGGACGAGTTACGTAACGAGATTACCGGTGGCGCTACGCCAGCCTCATTCGAGCCATCGATTGATTATGTCGTCACCAAAGTGCCCCGCTTCGCCTTCGAGAAGTTTCCGCAGGCGGATAGCCACCTCACCACGCAGATGAAATCGGTGGGTGAGGTGATGGCGATTGGTCGTACCTTCCAAGAGTCGTTTCAAAAAGCCTTGCGCGGACTGGAAGTCGGCGTCGATGGTATGAATGAAAAGACCAAAGACCGCGAGGTACTCGAAGAAGAACTCGGCGAGCCAGGGCCGGAGCGGATCTGGTACGTGGGCGATGCGTTTGCGCAGGGTTTTAGCTTGGAAGAAGTACAGCAACTCACCAGGATCGATCCGTGGTTTCTCGCGCAGATTAAAGAGATTGTTGATATCGAACTGTGGCTTGAGACGCAAACCGTCAAAGTGCTCGATAAAGACACCTTGCTGGCGTTGAAGCGTAAAGGTTTCTCGGATCGCCGTATCGCCAAGCTGCTGAAAATCGAAGATCGCGACGTGCGTAAGCTGCGTCGCATGAACGGCGTGCGCCCGGTCTACAAGCGTGTGGATACGTGTGCCGGCGAGTTCGCCACTGGCACTGCTTATATGTACTCGACGTACGAGGAAGAGTGCGAATCGAATCCAACCGACCGTCAAAAAATCATGGTGCTCGGCGGTGGTCCGAACCGTATCGGACAGGGTATCGAGTTTGATTACTGCTGCGTGCATGCAGCGTTCGCGATGCGCGAAGATGGTTACGAAACCATCATGGTCAACTGCAATCCAGAGACCGTATCAACCGACTACGATACTTCCGACCGTTTGTATTTCGAGCCACTGACCTTGGAAGACGTGCTCGAGATTGTCGACAAAGAGCGGCCCGTGGGTGTGATCGTGCAGTACGGTGGTCAGACGCCACTCAAGCTTGCGCTGGATCTCGAAGCGAACGGCGTGCCCATCATAGGTACCTCGCCCGATATGATTG
>JBEDGK010000314.1:0-2950 GCA_041174665.1 Pseudomonadota bacterium | reverse complement strand
TATTGAGATTGTCGAGGCAGCGCATCCGGTTCCGGACGAGGCGGGGCTGAATGCGGCGCGTCGCATGATGTCGTTCGTTAGTGATTTGCACGAAGATGACATCGTACTTTGTCTGATCTCGGGTGGCGGCTCGGCGCTGATGCCATTACCGATCGATGGCCTGACGTTAGAGCACAAACAAGCGGTGAATCGCGCTCTACTGGCTTGTGGCGCAAACATTAGCGAGATGAATTGCGTGCGACGTCATCTCTCCGCAATCAAAGGCGGCCGACTGGCCGCAGCTTGTCATCCGGCGCGTGTGATTACGCTGCTGATGTCGGATGTGCCGGGCGATCATATGGTCGATATCGCATCCGGCCCAACGGTGCCTGACCCAACCACTTGTGCTGATGCGCTGGCGATTGTGGATCGTTATCGCATTGATTTGCCGCCTGAGGTGAGAGAGGTACTGACCAGCGGTCGCGGTGAATCCGTTAAGCCGGGTGATGCGCGCTTGGCGCGTAATGAAGTGAAGATGATCGCAACACCGCAGATGGCGCTAGAAGCTGCTGCGCGTGTGGCAGAGCAAGCGGGTTACCACGCGCATATCTTGGGTGATTCGATTGAAGGCGAGGCGCGCGATGTCGGCAAAGTACTCGCTGCAATGGCATTGCAAGTGGCTGAGCGCGCGCAACCCTTCAAGGCGCCGTGCGTATTGTTGTCCGGCGGTGAGACGACGGTCACGGTACGCGGTAACGGACGCGGCGGTCGCAATGTTGAGTGCTTACTGTCGCTGGCTGCAACGCTCGGTGGGCACGCGCGTATTCATGCCTTGATGGGTGATACCGACGGTGTGGACGGCATGGAAGATATTGCGGGTGGGTTGCTGTACCCCGACACCTTAACGCGTGCATGGAGCAAGAACATGCCAGCGCTGAAGTACCTGGAAAACAATGATGGCCATACGTTTTTCAGTGCGCTGGGTGATTCAGTGATCACCGGGCCAACGCTAACGAATGTGAATGACTTCCGTGCAATTGTGATTGACGCTTGAGGCGGCGAATCTGCTTAATTCAAGAGTAAGTGAGAGAAAGTAGATGACGTTGTGTCAATAGATTTTTAAAAATTTTCTTCGCGTGAGACGCTGATTTTGCTCACGCTGCCTATTTGTTTTTTCTACCGATGACTGATCCATGAAGCTGATCAGAATCAAGCGCTTGCAGAACACAGACGCACTTTTTGCGGGGAGTTATCCCCAAAACCTGTGGATAAATCCTGATCGCTGATCGATCAGAAAGTTTTTTCAGCGTGCAGTTTTACCAAGCCGGCGTGGATCACAGGCTTGCAGGACTGCTCAAAATCCTGCCGGTATTCGCTGGGTGGTTGCCATCCGCGCTTGCGCCACAGCCGCGTGACGTCGGTCCGGGTGCGTGGCATCGCCGAAGTCGGCTCAGGGTTTACATAGGCCAGATTGGTTTTCATTTTGACATCTCCTTATAGCGCCGCCGAGGACGGGGTAGGCACCATAATACTGTATAAACGTACAGCTTTAAAGGGGTTTGTGAGAACTGCTTGAAATCGCCAACCGAACTAAAAAGTCCTGTATTTACAAGGCTTTTCAGCTGATCGCGCGGTGCAGATCCCGCATATGTAGCGCCCGTAGTTGCGGCGCTAGTAGCCAGGCGAAGCCGACAATTACCAAGGTCATCGATCCGCCAAACAAGATAGATGGTACCAGCCCCAGCAGGTTGGCCGCGATTCCGGACTCCAGGGCCCCGAACTCGTTGGACGAGCCGATGAACAGGCCGTTGATCGCAGTGACACGACCCTGCATGTGCTGTGGTGTGACCAGTTGCAGGATGGTTTGACGCAGCACCACCGACACACCATCAAACAGGCCCGACAAAAACAGAAAAATTGCGGCCATGGTCAGCGAGCTGGACAAGCCGAACCCGATCATCGACACACCAAATCCCGCAACTGACAGCATCAGCCACTTGCCGGAGTGACGATCAATCGATCGCCGCGTCAGCCATAAACCCACAATCACCGAACCCGCTGCGGGCATCGCGCGCAGCAAGCCTAAGTTCTCCGGACTACCGTCCAATACCTGGTGAATGAACGCCGGCAGTACACCGACCGCACCACCAAACAGCACCGCGAACATATCCAGCGCCATCGCCGCGAGCATCACTTGCGTCGAGCTCACGAAGCGCAGACCCTCGCGAATGCTGGTAAAGACCGAGCTGGATTCGCTGGTACTGGGTGTCTCGGTGACTTTCAAACCCAGCATGGCGATCACACCGGTCAATGCAAATACACCGGCGGCAAGGTAAGCCAGTCGCACATCCTGCCAGGCGATCAGCAAGCCACCCACTACCGGGCCCGACACCAGCGCGACTTGAAACACGACAGTGCTGATAGCAGTCGCGCGCGCCAACTGCTCGCGTTCAAGAATGCGCACCATGATCGCGGAGTAAGCCGGTCGCAGCAACGAGCGGGCGGCACCGGCCAGCCCCATCGCGATGTAAATCCACATCGTTAGCGGCAGCATAGTCCCGTCATGCGTCACCATGACCATCATCAGCGTTGATATCGCGATGTAGCAGGCGTAGCCGAGCAGGGCGATTAATTTTTTGGGTAGCACATCGACCGCATGTCCGGCAAACAGCGACAACAGAAAATACGGAATCACCTCAGCCAGGCCGATCAGGCCAAGGGCCACCACATCGTGCGTGAGCGAATAGATATGCCAACCTGCAGTGACGGTCAGAATTTGGTAGGCGAGGGTGATACAGCCGCGATAAAGCGTGAGGCGGGCGAAAGCGGGCGTGAACATGCTGCGAGGACTGCTCGTTTTATTCAACCGTGTCAATCATGTTAGCGCCAAGCAAAGCCAATCCAAGCCAAGACTCGACAGGCACTTTATTGGGTATTTCCCTCTGTACGGGAGGTGCTGCCCCAGCCACCG
>JBEDGK010000313.1:0-2718 GCA_041174665.1 Pseudomonadota bacterium | reverse complement strand
GTCTGGTAAATGTCTGATACCGTCGCCGCCGGCGTGATGATCTGTCCGCCACCAGGGAAATCCGGACCGGGGATGAGTTCCATCAGCGCGTCATGCGTGAGCTTGGGCTGCTTGATGATCGCGATCGCGGCTTCGGCCACTTCATGCAGATTGTGCGAAGGGATCTCCGTCGCCATTCCCACGGCAATACCGGATGCGCCATTCAGTAGCACGAAGGGCAGACGCGCAGGTAAAAGCTTTGGTTCTTCGCTGGAGCCATCGTAGTTGGGCGCGAAATCCACGGTGCCCATGTCGATTTCGTCGAGCAGCAGTCGTGATATTGGCGTCAGGCGCGCCTCGGTGTAACGCATCGCCGCTGCACCATCGCCATCACGCGAGCCGAAGTTGCCGTGACCGTCGATCAGCGGATAGCGCAGCGAGAAGTCTTGCGCCATGCGCACCATTGCGTCATAGACTGACTGATCACCATGTGGATGCAGCTTGCCCAGCACATCACCGACCACTGCAGCGGATTTGCGTGGCTTGGCCTCGGGTGCCAGACGCAGCTGGTCCATCGCATACAGGATGCGGCGTTGCACTGGCTTCTGGCCATCGGAAACATCCGGTAGCGCGCGGCCCTTCACTACTGAGATCGCATAATCAAGATAGGCACGCTCGGCGAAGGTCGCCAGCGTCAGGGAATCGCCGTCATCGTCAGCGGCGGCTTCGAACAGGTTGGTTTGGTCAGTCATGTGTGTCCACTCGAAGGACGTTCGTGTTTGTCGAAAGTCACGTGTTGCCGGCCGAAGCGGTTTGCCCGGCTAGCCAAACCGTGGCCCAAGGAAGAATCCAGCATCTTTTGTCTTTCGCTCCGCTCAAATATCAGCCTCAACCTCATTCCCATGCTCTTCCAGCCACGCGCGCCGCGCAGCGGCTTCGCCTTTACCCATCAGCATGGTGAATCGTTCTTCCGAGGCTTTCACGCCGAGATCGCCAAATGCTACCGGCAGCAAGCGGCGCGTATCGGGATTCATTGTGGTCTCCCAGAGCTGCTCGGCGCTCATTTCGCCCAAACCCTTGAAGCGGGCAATGCTCCAAGCGCCTTCTTTTACGCCATCTTTGCGCAGCTTGTCTTCAATCGCCTCCAACTCGCCGCTGTCGAGGGCATAAATTTTTTGAGCGGGCTTCTTGCCGCGCGCGGGCGCATCGACACGGAACAGCGGCGGTCGCGCGACATGGATGTGGCCGCGCTCAATCAGTTTCGGGAAGTGACGGAAGAACAGTGTCAGCAGTAGCACCTGGATATGCGAGCCATCGACATCCGCATCCGAGAGGATGCAGACGCGGCCATAGCGCAGCCCGGACAGATCAGGGTTATCGTTCTTGCCATGCGGGTCGACACCGATCGCGACAGCGATGTCATGAATCTCGTTATTGGCAAACAGGCGGTCGCGTTCAGTTTCCCACGCGTTCAGCACCTTGCCGCGCAGCGGCAAGATGGCCTGGAATTCCTTGTCGCGGCCCATCTTGGCGGAGCCGCCCGCAGAATCTCCCTCGACGAGGAAGATCTCATTGCGGGTGATATCGCTGGATTCACAATCGGTAAGCTTGCCGGGCAGGACAGCGACACCGGAAGATTTTTTCTTCTCGACCTTTTGCGCGGAACGCAGGCGACTTTGCGCCTGACGGATCACCAGTTCCGACAGTTTTTTGCCATAGTCCACATGCTGGTTTAGCCAGAGTTCGAGTGCGGTACGTGAAAAACCACCTACCAGCCGCACGGCATCGCGAGAGTTCAGTCGCTCCTTGATTTGCCCCTGAAATTGCGGATCCAGCACCTTGGCCGACAGGACGAAGGATGCGCGTGCGAAGACATCCTCTGGCAGCAGCTTCACGCCTTTGGGCAATAGCGAATGCATCTCGACGAAATTTTTCACGGCGCCAAACAGACCTTCACGCAGACCGGACTCATGCGTGCCGCCAGCGGGCGTAGGAATCAGGTTCACATAGGATTCACGGACGATCGCGCCATCCTCGGTCCATGCGACGACCCAGGCCGCGCCTTCACCTTCCGCAAAACCTTCGGCATCGGCGCCGGCGTATTGCTCCCCTTCGAATAGGGGAATCAGCGTCGCACCGCTACCGCCCTGGGCCAGTGCCTCATTCAGGTAGCCGCGCAGACCTTGCTCGTACAACCAGCTTTGTGTATCTCCGGATTTTTCCTGGATGAAGGTCACTTTTACGCCGGGCAGCAGCACGGCCTTGGAACGCAGCAGACGCTGCAGCTCGCTGACCGGGATCACGGCAGAATCGAAATACTTCGCATCGGGCCAGACGGTCACGCGGGTACCCGACTTCTTGTCTTCTTTGCCCGCAGCGCGCGATTTGAGTTTTGACGTTACATCGCCGCCGGAGAAAGCGATGGTGTGTACTCCATTACCTTTGTCATCCTTGCGCCAGACCGTGATTTCCAGCTTCGACGACAGCGCATTGGTGACTGATACGCCGACACCGTGCAAACCGCCCGAGAATGCATAGGCGCCGCCCGAGCCTTTGTCAAACTTGCCACCGGCATGCAGACGAGTAAAGACGATTTCTACCGTGGGTACTTTCTCTTCCGGGTGTAAGCCGACCGGGATGCCACGGCCATCATCCTCAACACTGACGCTGCCATCCTTGTGAAGCGTGACGATGATGTTCTTGCCAAATCCGCCGAGCGCCTCGTCAGATGCGTTGTCG
>JBEDGK010000312.1:0-4849 GCA_041174665.1 Pseudomonadota bacterium | reverse complement strand
ACGTGACAGCTCCCATGTGCGGGCGCTGTAGCGGAAAGGCTTGGAGGTCAGCGCACCAACCGGGCACAGATCGATCATATTGCCCGAGAGCTCGGAATCAACCGTCTTGTTCACGAAGGTGGTGATCTCGGCATGCTCACCACGATTGAGCATGCCGAATTCCATCTGGCCTGCGATCTCTTGTCCAAAACGGACGCACCGGGTGCAATGGATGCAACGGCTCATTTCTTTCATCGAGATCAGCGGGCCGGCATCCTTGGAGTGCACGACGCGCTTTTCTTCCTGATAGCGCGACGCGGAAGGACCGTAGCCGACCGCGAGATCCTGCAACTGGCACTCGCCGCCCTGATCGCAGATCGGGCAATCCAGCGGGTGATTAATCAGCAGGAATTGCATCACATCTTTCTGCGCCTTCACGGCCTTGTCGCTGTGAGTGCGCACGACCATGCCCGGCGTGACCGGTGTGGCGCATGCAGGCAGCGGCTTCGGCGCCTTCTCGATCTCGACCAGACACATACGGCAGTTCGCCGCAATCGACAGCTTCTTGTGATAGCAGAAGTGCGGAATGTAGGTACCAAGGCGGTTCGCGGCCTCCATCACCATGGAGCCTTCCTGCACTTCGATTTTTTTACCGTCTATCTCGATCTCAACCATGATTGTTCCGGTCAGATGTAGATCGGCACGAGGCAGCGCTTGTGCTCGATGTGATACGCAAATTCATCGGTGAAGTTCTTGATCATCGCGCGCACCGGCATGGCGGCAGCGTCGCCAAGTGCGCAGATGGTTCTTCCCTGAATACCGTCGCAGACGGAATTGAGCACATCAAGGTCTTCTGTCCTGCCCTCGCCATGCTCGATGCGATGCACCATCCGGTACAGCCAGCCGGTACCTTCTCGGCAGGGCGTGCACTGACCACAGGATTCTTCGTAATAAAAGTACGATAGTCGCAGCAGTGACTTCACCATGCAGCGGGTTTCATTCATCACGATCACTGCGCCGGAGCCCAGCATCGAGCCGGCCTTCGCGATGGAGTCGTAATCCATGTCGGTTTCCATCATCACGTCACCGCGCAGCACGGGCATCGATGAACCGCCGGGGATCACTGCCTTGATCTTCTTGCCATCGCGCATACCGCCAGCCAGCTCCAGCAGTGTCGCGAACGGCGTACCTAGCGGGACTTCGTAATTGCCAGGTCGGGCCACATCGCCCGACACCGAGAAAATCTTGGTGCCGCCGTTGTTTGGCTTACCCAGTGCTGCATAAGCGTCGCCACCGAGGTTGATCGCGAATGGCACGGCGGCGAAGGTCTCAGTGTTGTTGATCGTGGTTGGTTTGCCGTACAGGCCAAAACTCGCGGGGAAAGGGGGTTTGAAACGCGGCTGGCCTTTCTTGCCCTCGAGCGATTCAAGCAGCGCAGTCTCTTCGCCGCAGATGTAGGCGCCGTAGCCGTGGAATGCGTGCAGCTGGAACGAGAAATCCGAGCCCATGACGCGGTCACCCAGGAAACCTGCAGCGCGCGCTTCTTCCAGCGCCTCTTCGAAACGTTCGTAGACATCCCAGATCTCGCCGTGAATGTAGTTGTAACCGACGCTGATACCCATCGCATACGCGCCGATGGCCATGCCTTCGATCACAGTGTGCGGGTTGTAGCGAAGGATGTCACGGTCCTTGAACGTGCCCGGCTCACCTTCGTCGGAATTGCAGACAAGGTATTTTTGCCCCGGGAACTGACGCGGCATGAAGCTCCATTTCAGGCCGGTCGGGAAACCTGCACCGCCGCGGCCGCGAAGCGATGAGGCTTTCAGATCGGCGATCACCTGCTCGGGCGCTATTTTTTCAGTCAGGATTCGGCGCAGCGCCGAATAACCGCCGCGCTTGACGTAATCCTCCAGCCGCCAGTTGCTGCCATCCAGCCCCGCGAGAATCAGCGGCTTGATGTGACGATCGTGAAGGCTGCTCATTTCCTGAGCTCCGTCAACAAGGCATCAATTTTTTCGTTGTTCATGTGGCTGCACATCCGCTTGTTATTGACCAGCAGCACGGGTGCATCGCCACAGGCGCCCATGCACTCGCCTTCGATCAGCGTGAACTCGCCATCGGACGTGGTCTCGCGGTAGTCGATGTCGAGCTTGGATTTCAGGTAATGGGCCGCCCTCTCGCCGCCGGACAATGCACACGGCAGATTGGTACAGACGGTGATCTTGTGCTTGCCAACCGGCTTCAAATCAAACATGTTGTAGAAGGTTGCGACTTCTTGCACCGCGATCGCGGGCATGCCGATATAGTTGGCGACGTCCTGCATCACTTCAGGCGACACCCAGCCTTTTTCATCTTGCGCGATCGCTAGCGCAGCCATCACCGCCGACTGTCGCTGGTCGGTCGGGAACTTTGCGAGTTCACGATCAATTTTTTTGTACGCTTGCTCTGATAACAGCATCGTTCTGCCTTTGTGGAGGTGTCCGCGATCAGCGATCAATCTCGCCAAACACGATGTCCTGTGTGCCGATGATCGTCACCGCATCGGCAATCATGTGTCCCGTGGCCATTTCATTCAACCCTTCAAGGTGCGCAAAACCCGGCGCACGGATCTTCAGGCGATATGGCTTGTTTGCGCCATCGGATACGATATAAATGCCGAACTCGCCTTTAGGATGCTCAACCGCCGCATACGCTTCCCCCTCAGGCACGTGAAAGCCTTCGGTGAATAGCTTGAAGTGATGGATCAGTTCTTCCATGTTGGATTTCATGTCCACGCGCGACGGGGGCGCGACCTTGTGGTTTTCACTGATAACTGGGCCGGGGTGGTTGCGCAGCCATTCGATGCACTGCTTGATGATGCGGTTGGACTGACGCATTTCTTCGATACGCACCAGGTAGCGGTCATAGCAATCACCATTCACGCCGACCGGGATATCGAAATCCATCAGATCGTAGACTTCATAGGGCTGCTTCTTGCGCAAATCCCAGGCGATACCGGAGCCTCGCAGCATCGCACCCGTGAAACCCATCTGCAATGCACGCTCCGGGGATACCACACCGATACCCACCAGTCGTTGTTTCCAGATACGGTTATCCGTCAACAGCGTCTCGTACTCGTCCACATGGGAAGGAAAACGGTTGGTGAAATCTTCAATGAAGTCGAGCAGCGAACCCTGACGGGTTTCGTTGAGCCGAGCGATCGCTTTGTCGTTGCGAATCAGTGAGGCTTTGTACTTCGGCATACTGTCGGGAAGGTCGCGATACACACCTCCCGGACGGTAATACGCTGCATGCAAGCGCGCGCCAGACACTGCCTCATAGCAGTCCATCAAATCTTCACGCTCACGGAATGCATAAAGGAACACGCCCATCGCACCGACATCCAGCGCGTGCGCACCGAGCCACAGCAGGTGATTCAGCAGGCGCGTGATCTCATCGAACATCACGCGGATATACTGCGCGCGCAACGGCACCTCGATACCCAGCAGCTTCTCGATGGCCATCACATACGCATGCTCATTGCACATCATCGACACATAGTCGAGACGGTCCATATAGGGTACTGATTGTAAATAAGTACGCGTTTCAGCCAACTTTTCAGTCGCCCGGTGCAGCAGACCGATATGCGGATCAGCCCGCTGGATAACTTCACCATCCAGTTCCAGCACCAGACGCAGCACACCATGCGCAGCGGGATGCTGAGGGCCAAAATTGAGCGTGTAATTCTTGATTTCAGCCACGACGCATCTCCCGCAGCGAAACTTGATTCCAGAGCACATTGCCTCGCTCAATTTCGGTGAAGGCTAACTTCGCGCCAGCGAAGTTAAGCGCGCAGCGCGCGCGGCCGGAGCCAAAATTGAGCGTGTAGTTCTTGATTTCAGCCATGATTACTTCACCCCGTAATTCTCTTCGCGGATCACACGCGGCACATTTTCGCGAGGTTCGATGGTGACCGGCTGGTAGATCACGCGCTTCTGTTCGGGGTCGTAACGCATTTCTACATAACCACTGACCGGAAAATCCTTGCGGAACGGATGGCCGATGAAACCGTAGTCAGTGAGAATGCGACGAAGATCGTCATGACCTTCAAACAGAATACCGAACAAGTCGAAAGCCTCGCGCTCGTACCAGTTGGCCGATGACCACAGGCTGCATACGGAAGAAACGATGGGCATCTCGTCATCCGGCGCAAAGGTACGAATGCGTACTCTCCAGTTTTGGCTGACGGACAACAAATGAGCAACGACGGCAAAGCGCGGACCCTCCCATGCGCCATCGCCATATTGCGAGTAGTCGACGCCACACAGATCGATCAGCTGCTCGAAACGCGTCGTGGCATGATCGCGCAGCATCTGCATCACCAACAGATAATCAGACGCGCCGACGACGATGCTGACCTCGCCCAGATCGGTATTGAGGCTCTTGATCCGTTCGCCCAACACCTGCTGCAAGGCGGTCACAAGGTTTTCGAGTTTGGTGCTCATGTCGGGCATTGTCAATGTCAGCGGGCGATGGTGTTGGTTCGCCGTATTTTGTTCTGCAACTGCATGATCCCGTACAAGAGCGCTTCCGCAGTCGGCGGGCACCCCGGTACATAAATGTCGACGGGCACGATGCGGTCACAGCCACGCACGACCGAGTAGGAATAGTGGTAATAGCCACCACCGTTCGCGCAGGAACCCATGGAGATGACCCAGCGCGGCTCGGCCATCTGGTCGTAGACCTTGCGCAGTGCGGGTGCCATCTTGTTACACAGCGTACCGGCCACGATCATCACATCGGATTGACGTGGCGAGGGACGGAAGACCACGCCGAACCGGTCGAGGTCGTAACGGGAAGCACCTGCATGCATCATCTCGACAGCGCAGCA
>JBEDGK010000311.1:0-7527 GCA_041174665.1 Pseudomonadota bacterium | reverse complement strand
ACTCTGTCATCCCGGCCCAAGCCGGGATCCCGTGCCTTTAATCAAGGAACACATGATGAAACTGAATGACCTGAACCAAGACTCGGGCCTCACCATCGCCGGCAAGACCTACCGCTCCCGTCTGCTGGTCGGCAGCGGCAAATACAAAGATCTCGACGAGACTCGCCTTGCAACTGAAGCCAGCGGTGCCGAGATCATCACCGTCGCGATTCGTCGCGTGAACATTGGTCAGGACCCGAATGCGCCCAGCCTGCTGGATGCGGTGCCGCCGACAAAGTACACGATCCTGCCGAACACGGCCGGTTGTTACAACGCGAAGGATGCGGTCTATACCCTGCAGCTGGCGCGCGAACTCCTGAATGGTCACAAGCTGGTGAAGCTGGAAGTATTGGGGGATGAAAAGACCCTGTTCCCGAATATGCCGGAGACACTGAAGGCCGCTGAAACGTTGGTCAAGGATGGCTTCGATGTGATGGTCTATTGCAGCGACGACCCGATACAGGCGAAGATGCTCGAAGAGATCGGCTGCTGTGCGGTAATGCCGCTGGCCTCACTGATCGGCTCTGGCATGGGTATTCTGAATCCATGGAATCTGTCGCTCATTATCGAGCAGGCCAAGGTGCCGGTGCTGGTTGATGCGGGCGTGGGTACGGCGTCTGATGCAGCGATTGCGATGGAGTTGGGTTGCGATGGCGTGCTGATGAACACCGCGATCGCCGGCGCGAACGATCCGATCCGCATGGCGCGTGCGATGAAATTGGCGGTCGAATCAGGGCGCGATGCCTATCTGGCAGGCCGGATACCTCGCCGCTTCGCGGCTTCGCCTTCGTCGCCGATGGTCGGTCGCGTCGAATGAACAAGCCCTGCGTGCTGGTGTTCGCCGGGCTGGATCCCAGCGGCGGCGCCGGCATACAGGCGGATATCGAAGCGATTGCCGCGATGGGCGCGCATGCGCTGCCTGTCATTACCACGCTTACTGTGCAGGACAATGATCGTGTGCATGCGATACACCCGGCTGACGCTGGCATCTTGCGCGAGCAAGTGAACGTATTGACGAACAAGATCGCTGTTTCTGCAGTAAAGATAGGTATCACAGGCAGCCGAGCCAATGTGGCCGTGATTGGCGAAACCATCAAGGCGTTGCGTGCGACGCAGCCAGCGTTGCCCGTCGTGCTGGATACCGTGCTGGCCAGCGGCCATGGCGATGCATTGTCGCGTGAAGACGCCGTGCAGATGATTCAGCCCTTGCTGCCGCTGGCAACCGTGCTGACCCCTAACTTGCCCGAAGCAGAGCGGCTGTGCGATGGAGAGCGCGATCTTCAGCGGCAGGCTGAAATGCTGCAGTCATGGGCGCCGCATGTGCTGATCAAGGGCGGGCATGCAGCAGGTGACGAAGTCATCAACGACTGGTTTCATGACGGGCAGCGGCGATCCTTCCGCTGGCCGCGATTGCCGGGCGAATTCCATGGCACAGGCTGCACGCTGGCCTCCGCCATCGCCGCTGGCTTGGCTTTGGGGCAGCCGGTGGCTGAGGCGGTTCAGCGAGCGCAGGCTTATGTGCACCAGACATTGCAACGTGCTTATCCCATCGCACAGGGGCAAACGATACCGGCGCGTGCAGTCGCCAGTTTTCAGGAGAAACCATGAAAGGCTTGTATCTCGTTACTCCCGATTGGGAACACACCGACCGTCTGATAGCCATCACCGAGCAAGCGTTAGATGCTGGAGCGGCGATAGTCCAGTATCGACACAAGACCGCCAGCGAGGCCTTACGCCGCGAACAGGCCAGCGCGCTGCTCGCGCTGTGCCGTCGCCATGCGGTGCCCTTCATCATTAATGATCATCTGTCGCTGTGCGAGCAGCTCGATGCCGATGGACTGCACGTCGGCGGCACGGATAGTCCTGTTGCCGACCTGCGTGCCGCGCTGGGCACTGGCAAGATCATCGGCGCGTCCTGCTATGGCGATTTGCAGCTGGCGCGCGATGCGGCAAGTGCAGGCGCCAGCTATGTGGCCTTTGGCGGGTTTTATCCTTCTCGTGTCAAAAAGTATGATGTCACCACACCTGCCAATATCGTGTCGCGCGCCAAACGCGAGCTCAGTCTGCCGGTTTGCGTTATTGGCGGCATGACCCCCGAGAATTCTGGACCGCTGGTCGAGGAGGGTGCGGATATGGTCGCAGCCATCAGCAGCGTGTATCAAAGCGATACTCCGACCGAGGCAACAACAGCGTTTGTGCAGCTGTTCAATAAGCGCTGAAAAAAATTTGTGCAGCGATCTTGCCGACTGTACGAGAATTTTTTGCGCGCTAGTAGACGAATCCAACTCAGTGTGAGCTAAAGGTAATCGAAAACTATCCGATTATCGACTGCTTAATTTTACAAATTCCCGGAACCAACAATCAGACTTGGCAACTCACGGCTGAGTTTCAGTCATCGTTGAGAGTGAGCTGAACTTATCGAACTATTTGTCCGATATTCGACAAATCTCGTACAGGGAATTTCGTGTCAAACACCTTGGCGTATCTGCAAAGTCAGATGCAGACACTCGGTCCGGCGACCGAGTGGATAGAAGCACTCATTCAGGATGATGACCAGAGCTGGTCTGTGCAGACATCAGCGGGTATCCCTATCGGCGTCAGCTACGCGCCATTACCTTCGCGTCTGATTTTGTCGTCTTCGCTCGGAAGGCCTGATGAATCGGAGCGTGAGTCTGTGTACAGCGCCATGCTCTGCACCAATTTGCTCTATGCGGATCAGGCATCCTTGCGCGTTGCGCTTACGGGTCCTGAGGGTGAACTGATGCTCATCAGCGAAGTTATCCCTGCTGACTGGACCCTGTCAGACATCTCCGATGCCTTATCCTGCTTTGCTGAAACCGTACAAAACTTCATCGACAGTCTGAATTTATCCATTGACGACCTGATCGAAAACACACCGAATTACGACAACACGTTACGCGTCTGATTATCGAAAGGAGTTATCTGATGAAAGCCGCTACCAGAATACGATACGCTGACAAGCCGAACATCGTTCATTTATCGTCTCCCCTCAATCCGGGCACAGTAGGCGAGATTTACGACGCCGTCCGGTACAAAGCGGGTAATACCATTGTTCGGGCTGGCAAAGACTCTGCAGATCATTGGTATGTTTACTTGCCTAAAAAAGAAAACAAGCTGGCAGCGGCGACTTACAAGGCCGCCAGCATACAGCGTCATCGTCAGCAGATGCAAGATTTGCTGATTGAGTCAAGCCATGCTTTCAATAACAAAGATTGGGTAGGCGTTGATCAAAGAAAAATGATCCTCATGCTGCGACAGCAAGTCATGCAAAAAGATATTGCGCATGCTGATTTCAGCGCAAGAGAAGTGGCGACAACACTCAAACCGTTAAGCAATCAGGTTCGCTCCAGAAAAAGACTGGAGAAGACGTCTGCGCTCAGAGCGTCGGCTAGTCCTATGCTCAAAAGCCGTAAAGATTATCTGAAACAATTCCTTCACATGAGTAGTTCAGATCTTCAAATTATGAGTCGGGCACTGTTTCCGATTGAAAAAACGATTTCTTTTCAAGAGAACAAACATGTTCTGATTAGTATGTTCACTTTGATCAAAGACTATTTGAACCAAGATGGCAATGGACAAACACTGGCTGATCTGGTTCGTCGTCATCCGCAAAAAGATTTGCTATTAAAATTTTCCAAGGCATGGACAGACCACGTCAAAACACCGCATTCAGGACGGTATGGAAATTTACTGATCGTATTCAGCTGGCAGAAAACCATGACTTCCATCTGTCACACCATTATGGAAGCTGCGTCCCAACCCTCCGCGAATACGGCTGAATTTACTAGCCCTGAACGTTCAAAAGTGTTTCAGACCATGATGCGCAGGTCGCATGGTGCCATGGATGGTGGGGAGCCTGAGTCGCCGACGAAATTCCCTTCATTGCCAGTCACACCGATAGTATCTTTGGCTGCCATTCCCATCGTGGTCGATACCCCTGACAGCGAGAGAACGTCGCAACAGACCGTGGGTAAATTCGAGCTTGCCAACGATCTGATTGGACAGGCGCAGCATTTCTTCAACCAACCGGAAGTTACTGCTCTGCCAACGAGCGTAAGCTCACTCCCGGAGCTAGATGACGCTGATGCCGACACTATTCATTCGCAAGCAATCAGCAGGACGGATGAGCCGCAGGTCTGAGATATTTGTCATCTGAAATCTCCTCGCCGGACGAATTTTTTGATTCCCCGGCGAGCACATCAGCCGGTTGCACAAAGGATCTCCCTGGCCGGATGGACACCCCCGGCGGCGTCTGAGCAGCGCAGTCGTATAATCCGGCGATGCAAAACCTACTGCACAACCTCAACCCAGAACAACTCGCCGCCGTCACGCTTCCCCCACAGCCTGCGTTGATCCTCGCTGGTGCAGGATCCGGCAAGACCCGTGTGCTCACTACCCGCATCGCGTGGCTGGTACAGACCGGACAAATTTCCCCGGCGGGTGTGCTTGCCGTGACCTTTACCAACAAGGCTGCGAAGGAAATGCTGGCGCGCCTGTCGGCCATGCTGCCCATTAATACGCGTGGCATGTGGATAGGTACCTTCCACGGACTGTGCAACCGGTTGCTGCGTGCGCACTATCGTGATGCCGCCCTGCCGCAGACCTTCCAGATTCTGGATTCGCAAGACCAGCTGTCCGCGATCAAGCGCTTGCTCAAGCGCCTGAATATCGATGATGAAAAGTATCCACCCAAGCACCTGATGTACTTCATCAACAGTGCCAAGGATCAGGGGCTGCGTGCTTCAGCGGTCGAGGCCAGCGATGATTACCAGCGTAAGTTTGTCGAGTTGTACGAGGCTTACGACGATCAGTGCCAGCGGGAAGGCGTGGTTGATTTTGCTGAGTTACTGCTGCGCTGCTATGAGCTGTTGTCTCGCAATCAACCTTTGCGCGAGCATTATCAGGCGAGATTCAAACATATTTTGGTCGATGAGTTCCAGGACACGAATGATCTGCAATACAAGTGGCTGAAGCTGCTGGCGGGGGAGCAGGGCGCAGTGTTTGCCGTCGGCGATGACGATCAGAGCATCTACGCATTCCGTGGTGCGAATGTAGGCAATATGTCAGCATTCGAGCGCGAGTTCAATGTAGAAAATCTGATCAAGCTGGAGCAGAACTACCGATCGCATGGTCATATTCTGGATACAGCCAATCAGCTGATTTCGAATAACACGCGCCGTCTGGGCAAGAATCTTCGCACCGATGCGGGTCATGGCGAGCAAGTTCGCATTTTTGAGGGATCCAGCGATCTGCAGGAAGCCCAGTGGTTGATCGAGGAGGCCAAGAGCCTGATCGCCGAAGGCGGGCTGCGCAGCGAGATCGCCATTCTCTACCGCTCGAATGCGCAGTCGCGCGTGATCGAGCATGCACTGTTCTCGGCCAGCCTGCCGTATCGGGTCTATGGCGGCCAGCGCTTCTTCGAGCGCGCCGAGATCAAGCATGCGATCGCTTATCTGCAGCTGATCGATAATCCCCACAATGACTCTGCTTTTCTGCGGGTGGTGAACTTTCCTACGCGTGGTATCGGTGCGCGCAGCATCGAGCAGTTGCAGGATGCCGCGCGCCAGTACAGCATTTCACTATACGCCGCAGTGCCTTATGTCGCTGGCAAAGCAGGCGCCGTGATCGCCGCGTTTGTGAAGCTGATCGAAGGTATGCGTTTCGAAACCGAGCGCTTGCCGCTGCAAGAAATGGTGCAGATCGTGCTCGAGAAAAGTACACTGATTACCCATTATCAGGGCGAGAAAGAAGGCGCAGATCGTATCGAAAACCTGGAGCAGCTGGTCAGCGCGGCTGCCTTGTTTCTGTCGGAAGAAGGATTCCGCATTGATGCGCCGGCATTGGTAGGTCCGCAAGTGCAGAGCGCTGCGCCGGCACTCGTCGCGGGCGATGGTATCGACATCATCGATGCCGATGCGCCTCTGACGACCGTGATGTCACCCTTGTCGGCATTCCTCTCGCATGCATCCCTCGAGGCTGGAGACAATCAGGCCCAGGCCGGGCAGGATGCCATCCAGCTGATGACCGTGCATGCGGCCAAAGGACTGGAATTCGATGCGGTGTTCATCACGGGTCTGGAAGAGGGTCTGTTCCCTCATGAGAACAGCGAAGAGTTGGATGATGGCGTCGAGGAAGAGCGCCGGCTGATGTATGTGGCCATCACTCGGGCAAGGAAGCGGTTGTACATGAGTTTTGCGCAGACTCGGATGCTGCATGGCCAGACCCGCTACAACATGCGCTCGCGCTTCTTTGATGAATTGCCCGAGGATTCACTGAAGTGGCTGTCGCCGCGTGTGCAGCCGCAGTGGCTATCCGGTGCGCAGAAAGCGGCATGGGTGGACGTGCCCGAGAGCGGTAATAATCAGATCGCGCAGACCTTCAGCTCGCGCAAGGATACAGGCTGGCGGGTGGGTCAGTCAGTACTCCACCAGAAATTCGGCGAAGGGGTGATCGTCAATATTGAGGGCAGCGGCACGCAGGCACGTGCGAGCATCAATTTCGGGAAAAGCGGGATGAAGCTGCTGGACCTGGGGGTGGCGAAGCTGGAGCGAATTGAATAAGTAGTGGCACGTTGCGTACTGCGGTCACCCGAAAATTTTTTGACTCAATGGCCGTGCTCTGTGGCCTTCTTTTCTGTCAACTATTGGGTAATCTGATTTATTGAAACTTACTGGCCCCTGTTCTGATTTGATATTCATCATTGCGATAGAGGAGTTTCGGCTGCCAATGGTGTTTTCGATTCTCCCTCTTGTTAGTGCTCTGAAGGGGGAGCTTAATGTATAACCAAGATTCTTGAGTTTGCTGAGAAAAGATTTTGAGAGTGTGCGGTTTTCTCCGTTCAATAATGTGTAGCTAGAACCATCTGCGATGGGTGTTCTTTCAAAGTTAGCCTGAAGTGGCGCGCCATTGGCAGTGGCCTTGGATATCTGGGAATGTGTCATTTTACCAATCGATTAATCCAAGTTGATGTGGTGCTTGGTAATGAAATTTCCTTAAATGAAATATCCCGAAATCAGTCAAGTTCTGCCTGAACTACGCTGGCGGATAAACTGGAAAGCTTACGATAGCTGCTGGATTTGGGAAGTGGCGAAGCTGGAAAAAATATAGGCTTGAGCGCATAATCTTCATCCGGGTAGATCGTTTTACTCCGTTCTTGATAACGTAAAAGTATATTTACTACCATTTTTTCTTAGTTCAGGCGAGACGGCCTCCTCGTTTTTCTTCGGATCAGTCAGGTTATTTAGGGTCACTGCCATAGTAGGAATCAGGTTGGTATTAAAATTCTTCTTGGAGCTCATCGAACTCTGGTGCCCCTCGAAAGAGTCCCAAGCTTTCACTAAGGTAAGGCTATTTCTTGCGTTTTTTACGCCTGAAAAGAAATTTTTGATTTTTTGGGCACATTTTTCCAGCTTGTCTTTTGGTACTTTGTCGTTGTAAGTCACTACGATTGTTGTTGAGCCATTCTTA
>JBEDGK010000310.1:0-8241 GCA_041174665.1 Pseudomonadota bacterium | reverse complement strand
GAGTATGCACATCACCTCCGCCCAGATCTTCGGCGCTCACCACCTCGCCTGTTGCGGCTTTGACCAGCGGCGGGCCACCAAGAAAAATCGTTCCCTGATTTTTTACGATGATGGATTCATCACTCATCGCCGGCACATAGGCGCCACCGGCGGTGCAGGAACCCATGACCACGGCAATCTGCGGAATGCCCTGAGCGGACATGTTCGCCTGATTAAAAAAGATGCGACCGAAATGATCGCGATCGGGGAATACATCATCCTGATTCGGCAGGTTCGCACCGCCGGAGTCGACCAGGTAGATACAAGGCAGATGATTCTGCTGCGCGATCTCTTGCGCACGCAGATGCTTCTTGACCGTTATCGGGTAGTAGGTGCCCCCCTTGACAGTCGCGTCATTACACACAATCACGCACTCAATGCCTTTGACGCGGCCGATGCCGGTAATGATGCCGGCGCAGGGCGCGGCATGGTCATACATGTTGAATGCGGCGAGCTGAGAGAACTCCAGGAAAGGCGTACCCGGATCCAGCAACTGGTTTACGCGATCGCGAGGCAGCAGCTTGCCGCGTGCCGTGTGCTTGTTGCGAGCGTCTTCGCCACCCCCGAGCGCCAGCTTCTCGCAGTGCGCTCGAAGCTCATCCACCAGCGTCTGCATCGCTGCGGCATTGGCCACGAACTCGGCCGAGCGTGGATTGAGTTGGCTGTCGATAGCGGGCATGGCACTCCTTGAAAAACTTACGCTGGCTTAGGCTTGGACATCGCCATCGACGTACCACCAGCGGCCGTCGCGACGAATGAAGCGGCTGGTCTCATGCAGGCGGCGCGCACGACCGCCCACCTTGGCGCGCGCGATGAATTCCACGATGCCGTCATTGCCTTCTTCCTGCGCGGCGCACACCTCCAGCCCGACCCATTTGATGCTAGGCTCGATAAGCTCCTCCGCCGGGCAGGTGGCGGGATCCCAGGTCGCTTTCAGGTAGGCCTCGTTAGCCAGCACGTAGGCGGTGTAACGTGAGCGCATCAGCTGCTCGGGTGTTTGCGGTGACTCTGCTTCGCTAATAAACCGGCCACAACAGGTTTCAAGAGCCTCTCCGCCGCAGGGGCAAGGCTTGACGATTTGTATGCTCATAGTGTCTGACATCAGATTGCCAGTGCGCGTCCTATTAAAATCTTTTGAATATCGCTGGTGCCTTCGTAAATCTGACAGACGCGCACATCGCGATAGATACGCTCGACCGGAAAGTCTGCAAGGTAACCATAGCCGCCATGGATCTGTATCGCATCGGTACAGACCTTCTCGGCCATTTCGCTCGCCAGCAATTTTGCCATCGCTGCCTCTTTCAGGCACGGCAGGCCGGCATCCTTCATCGCCGCCGCATGCCAGACCAACTGCCGCGCTGCTTCGATCTGCGTCGCCATGTCGGCCAGACGGAACTGTACCGCCTGATGCTCGAACAGGGGTTTATCGAAGCTTTGCCGGTCTTTCGAGTAAGCGAGTGCCGCTTCAAACGCCGCGCGCGCCATGCCGATCGCCTGTGCAGCGATGCCGATACGACCGCCTTCCAGACCAGACAACGCGATCTTGTAGCCCATGCCCTCTTCGCCGATCAGATTCTCGGCAGGCACTCGGCACTCTTCAAACACGATCTGTGCGGTATCGGACGAATGCTGGCCGAGTTTTTCTTCGATACGGGCCACGATGTAGCCCGGCGCATTGGTCGGTACCCAGAACGCGCTGATACCGCGCTTGCCCGCCCCTTTGTCGGTGACGGCCATCACGATCGCCACATCCGCCTGCTTGCCGCTGGTGATGAATTGCTTGACGCCGTTGATTACATAGCTATCGCCATCGCGTCGTGCTGTCGTGCGTAACGCCGACGCATCGCTGCCTGCATGTGGCTCGGTCAGGCAGAATGCGCCCAGCATCTCGCCTTTCGCCAGCGGTAGCAGCCATTGTTGCTTTTGTTGTTCGTTAGCGAAGGCCATGCCGATGCTGCACACCGGACAATTGTTGACCGAGATGATGGTCGAGGTGCCGCCATCGCCGGCAGCGATTTCTTCCAGCACCAGCGCCAGCGACAAGTAGTCAAGCCCGGCGCCGCCCAGTTCTTGGGGCACGGCGACGCCGAAAGCACCCAGTTCGGCCAGCTGTCTGAGCGCGTCTTTCGGAAATTCATGCTCGCGATCCCAGCGTGCAGCATGCGGTGCGAGCTGCTGTTGCGAAAAATCGCGCAACGCGTCGCGGATCATTTGATGTTGCTCTGAGAGGACCATGTAGTGTCTATTCTGTGTATTACTTGACAAAGGCGCTGGGTTCCGACCTGCGCCGGAATGACAGATTCGGGTGCGATGACTGATCTGGCATCACCCCGGCGCCGGCAAGGGTCCAGTGACTTTCATCTGACGCTTACCATTGCATCTTCCGCCCGTCATAACTCTGAAAGCTGCCACTATCAGACGGCTTCAAACGTTCAATCACGCTCAGCATGCCCGACACACTGTCAGTCACCGAGGTTGGCGCTGAAGAACCGCCCATGTCGGTCCGCACCCAGCCAGGATTCATCGTCACCAGTGTCACGTTCGGATAATCATTGCGTGCCGAGTGCACCGCCATGTTCAGCGCCGCTTTGGATGCGCGATACACCCAGCCCATGCTGGACTCGGCATCGCCGATGCTGCCCATGCCGCTGGTAATAAACGCGAACTTGCCGCGCGCCGCGCCGACCAGCGGTGCGACCAGCGGTATCGTCTGCATCGCACCCAGCACGTTCGCATGCATGGTGGCATCGAACAGGGGCAAGGCAGGCGGCTCGCTGGCGCCGTCATACGAACCAAACACACCAGCGACATAGACGGCGAGATCAATCTTCTCACCATCGAGCTGCCACGCCAGTGCCGACAATGACTCCGGTATCGCAACATCAATCTTCAGCGCGTTCGCGCCATCGTCGTTGAGCGATGCCAGTGATTTTTCATCGCGCGCTGTCGCGAACACCCGCCAGTCTGCGGCGCGCAGTTGGCGGACAAACTCGCGACCGATGCCGCGCGATGCGCCGATGATCAGTGCGGTACGCATCTGCGGTTACATCATCTCGATGGCCATCGCGGTGGCCTCGCCACCCCCAATGCACAGCGCCGCCACACCACGCTTGCCACCGGTTTTTTTCAATGCGCCGAGCAGCGTGACGATGATGCGGGCGCCAGACGCACCGATAGGATGACCGAGCGCGCAGGCGCCACCGTGGATATTCAGACGGTCATGCGAAATGTTGTGCTCTTTCATGGCGGCCATCGCGACAGCGGCAAACGCCTCGTTGACTTCGAACAGATCTACGTCTTTGCTGCTCCAGCCGGTCTTTTTGTACAGTTTCTCGATTGCGCCCACAGGTGCGGTAGTAAACCACTGTGGCTCTTGCGAATGACGCTGATGACCGACGATTCTTGCGATTGGCTTGATGCCCAATGTCTTCGCGGTGGATTCGCGCATCAGCACCAACGCCGCAGCGCCATCATTGATCGATGACGACGAAGCCGCGGTAATCGTGCCATCTTTCTTGAATGCGGGACGCAACTGGGAAATCTTGTCGATCTTGGCTTTGAGCGGACCTTCGTCTTTGTCGATCACGACATCACCGCCCTTGCCGGCGATGGTCACCGGCGCCATTTCCCAGTTGAAGGAGCCATCGGCGGTGGCTGCCTGGGCGCGCTTGACGGACTCGATCGCGAACGCATCCTGGGCTTCACGAGTGAACTGGTATTTTGCCGAGCAATCCTCGGCATAGGTACCCATCGCGCGGCCCTTCTCATACGCATCTTCCAGACCATCAAGCATCATGTGGTCATACAAGGTGCCGTGGCCGATGCGATAGCCGCCGCGTGCCTTCGGAATCAGGTAGGGGGCATTGGTCATGGACTCCATGCCGCCGGTGACCACCACATCGTTGGTGCCCGCGACCAGAGAATCATAGCCATAGATTGTTGCCTGCATCGCCGAGCCACACATCTTGGACAAGGTGACCGCGCCTGCCGAGACGGGAATACCGCTCTTGATCGATGCCTGACGCGCGGGTGCCTGTCCCTGGGCCGCCATCAGGCAGTTGCCAAAGATGACGTCATTCACCGTATCGGGCGAGATACCGGCGCGCTCCACAGCCGCCTTGATAGCGACGGCGCCAAGATCATGCGCGGCGAGCGAAGAAAAATCGCCTTGGAACGCACCCATGGGGGTGCGTGCGGCGCCGACGATCACGATAGGGTCTTGCATGAGTCTCTCCAATCTGAGTTTCAAGTTATGAGGTTATTCGTACGGATTCGTTGAGTTCAGGCCGATCAGGCGGCTTGCGTCACCGGCGCATGACCTGATTGGTGAATAAAGCGTATCTCCTGCGGATAGGGAAAGACGTCTTCCACTTGTCCTTCCTCGATGCGCTGCTTGCGCTGCCGCCAATAGTCAGCGGTCAGCAGATCGGCATGATATTTCATGAAAGTCTCGCGCACTTTCGGATTACCCAGCAAGAAGACGCCAAACTGCTCGGGAAATACATCATTTTTTGCGACCGGATACCAGGGCTCGCTCGCCATTTCATCTTCTTCATTGCGCGGTGCGGGTATGTCGCGGAAATTGCAGTCGGTAATATATTCGATCTCATCATAGTCATAAAACACCACACGACCTTGTCGCGTGACGCCGAAATTCTTGTACAGCATATCGCCGGGGAAGATATTCGCCGCGACAAGATCCTTGATCGCGTTACCATATTCGCGCACACCATGCTCAAGCTTGGCCTGATCGCCCTCTGCCTCGGCCTCGGTCAGCCAGATGTTCAGTGGCGTCATGCGGCGCTCGATATACAAATGGCGAACGATGATCTGATCCTGTTCTTCCTCTACCAGCGAGGGCGCAACCGCCTTTAACTCGGCGAGCAGCTCTTCAGAGAAGCGCGCGCGCGGAAAAGCGACATTCGAATACTCCAGCGTGTCAGCCATGCGGCCCACACGGTCGTGATATTTGACCAGCAAATATTTTTCTTTTACCAGCTCGCGCGTGGTCTCTTTGGGCGGAGGAAAGCTGTCCTTGATCGCCTTGAACACATAGGGGAAGGACGGTAGCGAGAACACCACCATCACCAGCCCGCGAATGCCGGGCGCAATCTCGAAACTGTCAGAGGAGTGCGCGAGATGATGCAGAAAGTCGCGATAGAACGCGGACTTGCCCATCTTCTGCAAGCCCAGCATCGTGTAGATCTCGTTGCGTGGCTTGTTCGGCAGCATGGTGCGCAGGAAGCGCACATAGGCCGATGGCACCTCCATGTCCACCATGAAGTAGGCGCGCGTGAATGAAAATAGCGTGATGATCAATCCCGTGTCGGACAGCACGGTGTCGAGTATCAGCGCCCTTTTGCGGTTGTGCAGTACCGGGATCACGAATGGGTGATCCCGATTGCCATTCACCACCTTGCCGACGATGTACGCGCCCTTGTTCCGGTAGAACAGACTCGACAGCACCTGTATCTGATGATTGGGTTCGACCGGTGCGCTGCCCAACATGTCGTGCAGACGCGACTCTACCTGCGCAAGGTCACGCTCGAGATCAGAGAACTCGCAGGCCAGCTGAAAATTCGTGACCATACGGCGCACCGCATTTCGCATGCCATCACGCGCCGGATAGTACACGCGATAGATCGGCACGCCCTCGGCTGGCTCGATGTACTCGGTCGAGACCGCCGGACGCACAAAAATGAAATCATTGTTGTAGTACGCGCGGTGCAGCATCTTGCAGCAGACCGAGTTGAAGAAGGTCTCGGCGAGTTCGGGCTGGCGATGGTCGGTCAGCATACCGATGTAGTGCAGCTTGACCTCGCGCCAAACCGTGTTGGTCAGCTCGGCTTCGTCATAATCATCTTCCAACAGCTGCACACACTCACGCACGCGCTCATCATAGAAGGCAATGCGCTCGCGCGCTTCCGACTGCGCCTGCTTCCAGGTCATCTGCTCGAAATGACGGCGTGCCGCCTGGCTAGACTGACGAAACAAACGATAGTGCTTGTCAAAGCCATCCAGTATCACGCGAGCGATGTCGAACGCGATTTGGGACGACAGGAGTTTGGGGAAATGCTGCATCGGGTGGAATGTCTGTCAGTTAAGGCAAAAAATTTCTGTCATCAATAAAAAACATCACATCACTGGATCCCGGCCTGCGCCGAGATGACAAGTCGGAAGCCGACCGCTCCACACCGCCCCTCACCCACCAGGACGCCTCAGTGGCTTTTATCATCGCTTGGCTATCACACCGTCTCAGCAAACAGCTCGCGTCCGATCAGCATACGGCGAATCTCGCTGGTGCCCGCGCCAATCTCGTAGAGCTTCGCATCGCGCCACAAGCGACCGACAGGATACTCATTGATATACCCATTGCCGCCCAGCGTCTGAATCGCCTCGCCCGCCATCCAGGTGGCTTTCTCTGCGGAGTACAAGATCGCGCCGGCCGCATCTTTGCGCAGCGCGCGCACCTGCTCGGGCGTTTTTGCACGATCGCAGGCCTGGCCGACGGCATACACATACGCCTTGCACGCCATCATGGTGGAGTACATGTCGGCGAGCTTGCCCTGCATGAGCTGGAACTCTCCGATCGGCTGGCCAAACTGCTTGCGCTCATGCACATAGGGAACCACGGCATCCATGCAGGCCTGCATGATGCCTAGCGGTCCGCCCGAGAGTACGGCACGCTCGTAATCCAGACCGGACATCAGCACATTCACGCCGCGCCCAAGACCACCAAGCACATTTTCGGCTGGCACTTCGCAATCCTGAAACACGAGCTCGCCAGTGTGCGAGCCACGCATGCCCAGCTTGTCGAGCTTTTGGGCGACCGAGAATCCCTTGAAGCTTTTCTCGATCAGGAATGCCGTGATACCTCGGGGACCAGCTTCAATATCATTTTTCGCATAGACCACCAGCACATCCGCATCCGGGCCATTGGTGATCCACATCTTGCTGCCGTTGAGAACCCAGCGATCACCCTTGAACTCAGCGCGCAGCTTCATGCTGACCACATCCGATCCCGCATTCGGCTCCGACATCGCCAGCGCGCCAACGTGCTCGCCAGAGATCAGCTTGGGCAGATAGGTGTTCTTTTGATCTTCCGAGCCATTGCGGCGGATCTGGTTGACGCACAGGTTCGAATGCGCGCCGTAGGAGAGGCCGACCGACGCCGACGCGCGCGAGATCTCTTCCATCGCAACGATATGCGCGAGATAGCCCATCGCGCTGCCGCCGTAACTCTCTTCGACCGTCACCCCCAAGAGACCCAGCTCGCCCATCTTGCGCCACAAGTCCATCGGGAACTGATCGGTGCGGTCGATCTCAGCCGCGCGTGGTGCGATCTCCGCCTCTGCAAACTGGCGCACCGCATCGCGCAAGGCAGCGATGTCCTCGCCATGATCGAAAGTCAGGCCCGGCAAATCGATCATTCGTCTCCCCTTGTCTGCTATGTCCGTGTGCTTGCTCAGGCAGCGCGGCGAGCGCGCGCCGGCGATGGTTTTTGCTTGGGTTCGTCGAGCATTCGATGACACTGCGCCTCGTGCGCAGTGATCTCGGCCAGCGTGATCTCGATATCTTCGCGCTGCTGCTCCAGCGATTCTCGGTGACGCGCGAGCACGGCCAGAAAACTCTTCAGCTGGGCCGCCGAATCTTTAGGCGATTCATACATGTCGACCAAATCCTTGATCTCGGAGAGCGTCAGCCCCAGCCGCTTGCCGCGCAATGTGAGCTTGAGCCGGGTACGGTCGCGCGCGCCGTAGACACGGGTTCGCCCACCTGCGCCCTCGCGCCGCGGGCTGATCAGACCCTGGTCTTCATAAAAACGTATCGCTCGCGGCGTAATGTCGAACTCGCGCGCCAGCTCGGTGATGGTATAGGTCGCCATGGGTATTTGCAGGTAGAATGCCGTTTACGTAAACGTCAACCAAAACGGTATTGTAAGGGGGCGAGACGGGCTTGGAAAGTCTGATTTCATCCCGCAAGTCAAGCGCCGCGGAGGGATACCTGCCAGTCAAGCGACGCGTACCCACCCTCCGCAAAGGGACACTCACCCTTCGCAAAGGGACACTCACTTTGTAGCTTGAGGAGCTCTACAAAGGGACACTCACTTTGTAGCTGCTAGTCCGCAAAGGGATAGTCCGCAAAGGGACACTCACTTTGTAGCGACGCAAAGGGATAGACTCAAAGAGCTCTACAAAGGGA
>JBEDGK010000309.1:0-6622 GCA_041174665.1 Pseudomonadota bacterium | reverse complement strand
GAGCGCATGGCTGTCGTAACCCTGCCCGACGCGGAACGGTGGCGGCGTCTTCATGCGCTTCCTTTCAAATAGAGTTCAGCCAGCAGCATATCCTCCGGCAGCGTCACCTTGAAATTTCGCGGACTGCCCTCGACTAGCCGTGGCTTCAGACCAAGGCGCTCGAATGCGCTGGCCTCGTCGGTAATCGCCTCGCTCGACTGCAAAGCCGATAGGAGTGGCGCGTGGCGGAACATCTGCGGTGTCTGCGCAGCCCACATGTGCTCTCTCGGCACGGTGTGCTCTGCATACGCGCGAGCATCGCTTCGCTTGAGGGTGTCGACTACCGGCAGTGCCAGCAGACCCCCCACGGGATCGTCTTTCACGACGGAGATCAGCTTTTCAATCAGTTCATGACTGATGCCGGGACGCGCGGCGTCATGGACCAGTACCCAGTCGCCGGGGTCAACATCATGCGCCATGGCAAGCAGGCCATTGGTCACCGACGCCTGTCGGGTCGCTCCACCACAGCGCAAGATCCTGGTGCGAGGCATCGCTGGCAGCGCATCGATGTAGCCATCCTCAGCGCTCACCACCAGATATATGGCATCAATCAGCGGCGAATCGGAGAAGGTCTGCATCACATGCTGAATCATGGGCTTGCCAGCCAGCGGCGCATACTGCTTGGGCAGAGCACTCCCCATGCGCGTACCGATGCCGGCGGCGGGTATCAGAGCGATGAAACGCGGCAGGCTCATGGGCGGGTAGGCAATTAGTGAGCATCCGGTAATCCCGGATGGAGAGCGTTCTGAGGGCGGCCCGGCGGGCTGACGTTGGTTGTTTGCGGTCATGGGCCGAATCGATGAGACCAGCGCCATGCGATGACTGATTTATAATCTCATCTTGGTTTTTTACTGTCAATTCGGCCCTCGCCTGCAACCGCCTGATACCGCTTGAATCTGGCCTATCAGGTTGTACTCTTGTGAGGGCAAGCCCATCGCGAAGACAGTACCGTCTTTGCAGATCATGCCCTTAAGTCCTGCCACACCGCTGCCCAAACCCGGCCACCGATTCGTGCTTCCTGCGCTGCACGGCGCAGCGGAGGCGTTCGTGCTTGCGCAAGCCGCACACGAACTGAAGGCCAGCGGTCGAATGCTTGCCATCGTCGTCGCGGATGCGCCCAATGCGCAACGCTTGCTGGCCGAAATCAGCTGGCTAGGCAAGACAGGCACTGACAACCTGCGTTGTCATCTGCTGCCCGATTGGGAAACTCTGCCCTACGATCAATTCTCGCCACATCAAGATCTGGTGTCGGAACGACTCGCGACGCTGCATGAAATCCAAAGTGGCGAATGCGATGTGCTGATCGTTCCTGCCACCACGGCGCTGGTGCGCATGGGACCGCCATCATTTCTCGCCGCTTATACCTTCTTCTTCAAGCAGGGCGAGCGTCTGGATGAGAACAAGCTGAAGTCACAACTGACGCTCGCTGGCTATCACCATGTCGGACAAGTCATGTCGCCCGGCGAGTACTCAGTGCGCGGTGGGCTGATCGATCTGTTCCCAATGGGCTCGGCGCTGCCCTACCGGCTCGATTTGTTCGGCGACAGTATCGAAAGCATACGCACCTTTGATGTCGATACGCAGCGCTCGCTGTACCCTGTAAAAGAAGTCCGGATGCTGCCGGGTCGCGAATTCCCGATGGATGAGAGCGCGCGCAGCGCCTTCCGCAGCCGCTGGCGGGAAGCGATCGAGGGCGATCCCAGCCGATCTCACGTGTATCGCGACATCGGTAATGGCATTGCCTCTGCGGGTATCGAGTATTACCTGCCACTGTTTTTCGAACATACCGTGACGCTTTTTGACTATCTGCCAGACAGTTGCGGCTTCGCTCTGATCGGCGATATCGATGCCTCGATCAAGCGCTTCTGGAATGACACGCGCTCACGCTACAACTTCCTGAAAGCTGACCGCGAGCGTCCATTACTGGCGCCAGAGCAGATCTTTCTGACAGATGAAGATTTTTTCACACTGATCAAGCCACATGGTCGCTGGGTATTGCAAGAAGATGCCTCCGCCTCTGCGCTTTCCTCACCACTGCCAGATATTGCAGTCAACCGGCGGCTCGATGATCCGTTGAGCAACCTGCGCTCGTTCGCGTTGCAGACCGCGGCGCGGGTGATGATTTGCGCGGAGTCCAGCGGACGCCGAGAAACTCTGCGTGACTATTTCAGCGAATACGATCTTCCGTTGTCCGTCTGCGAGAACCTCGACGATTTCAACAGTCATACAGACAAGTTGATGCTATGCGTCGCCCCGCTGCATTCTGGCTGCATCTTGTCGACTGAGCTAGGCGGTATCGCGTTCATCACCGAAACTGAGCTGTATGCTGGTAGCGGTCGCCGTGCAGGTCGTCGTAAACAAGAAGCCGTCACTCAGGTCGATGCGATGGTTCGCGATCTGTCCGAGCTGAAAATCGGCGATCCCGTGGTGCATATCAATCACGGTATCGGCCGTTACCACGGTCTGATCAGCATGGATCTGGGTGAAGGCGAAACAGAATTTCTTCACCTCGAGTACGCAAAAGAAACCAAGCTGTATGTGCCAGTCTCGCAGCTGCATGTGATCTCGCGCTACTCTGGCGCCGCGCCCGAAGATGCGCCGTTGCATGCGCTCGGCTCAGGTCAGTGGGACAAGGCCAAGCGCAAGGCCGCCGAACAGATACGCGACACGGCAGCCGAGCTGCTGAACCTGTACGCACGCCGTGCCAGTCGGCAAGGTCATGCGTTCCAGTATTCTGCGCACGATTATGACGCGTTTGCCGAGTCCTTCGGTTTTGAAGAAACACCCGATCAATCAGCGGCAATCCATGCGGTCATCCAAGACATGACCTCGGGTAAACCCATGGACCGACTGATCTGTGGTGATGTCGGTTTTGGCAAAACCGAGGTCGCATTGCGAGCCACGTTTGTTGCTGTCATGGGCGGCAAACAAGTAGTGATCCTGGCGCCCACGACGCTGCTGGCAGAACAACATGCGCTGACGTTTGCTGACCGCTTCGCGGACTGGCCCGTGCGCATCGCCGAGCTATCGCGCTTCCGCACCGGAAAGGAAGTCACGCAGGCGCTGAAGGGACTGGCCGAGGGAACCATCGATATCGTGATTGGCACCCACAAGCTGCTGTCCTCCGATGTCAAATTCCAGCGCCTCGGGCTGGTAATCATCGATGAAGAGCATCGTTTCGGCGTACGTCAGAAGGAAGCACTGAAAGCCCTGCGCGCCGAGGTCGATGTGCTGACACTCACTGCCACGCCGATTCCGCGTACCTTGGGCATGGCGCTGGAGGGTTTGCGCGATTTCTCAGTCATCGCAACCGCGCCGCAAAAACGGTTGGCTATCAAGACATTTGTGCGCGGTGAATCTGATTCCATCATTCGCGAAGCCTGTCTGCGCGAGCTCAAGCGCGGTGGGCAAGTGTACTTCCTGCACAATGAGGTCGAGACGATAGAAAACCGCAAGGCCAAACTCGAAGAGCTGCTGCCAGAGGCACGCATTGCTATTGCTCATGGCCAGATGCATGAGCGCGAGCTTGAAAAAGTCATGCGTGATTTTGTTGCGCAGCGCTTCAATATCCTGTTGTGCACAACGATCATCGAAACCGGCATCGATGTGCCGACCGCAAACACCATCATCATGCATCGCGCTGACCGCTTTGGCCTCGCGCAACTACATCAACTGCGTGGTCGCGTTGGTCGATCGCATCACCAGGCCTATGCGTATCTTCTGGTCCATGATGTGCAATCACTGACCAAGCAAGCCGAACGTCGACTGGAAGCGATCCAGCAAATGGAGGAGCTGGGCAGCGGTTTTTACCTCGCGATGCACGATCTTGAAATTCGTGGTGCGGGCGAAGTGCTGGGCGAAAACCAGTCCGGCGACATGACCGAGATCGGCTTCCAGCTGTACTCGGACATGCTGCATGCCGCTGTCAAGGCCCTTAAGAACGGCAAGGAACCCGATCTGGCGGCACCCTTGTCGACGACCACCGAAATCAATCTGCATGTACCCGCACTGCTACCCGCTGATTTCTGCGGTGATGTGCATGAACGGCTGTCGATCTACAAGCGACTCGCCAATTGCGAAACCGCGGATTCCATCGACGATATGCAGGAAGAGTTGATCGACCGCTTCGGCAAACTCCCCGATGCGGCCAAGGCACTGATCGAGACCCACCGACTGCGGCTGTCTGCGAAAAAAGTCGGTATCGTGAAGATTGATGCCCATGCCGAGTCGGCACTGTTGCAGTTCGAACCTAAGCCACCGATCGATCCGATACGCATCATCGACCTGATACAAAAAAGTCGTCATATCAAACTTTCCGGCCAAGACAAACTTCGCATCACCGCCAGCATGCCCGATCTCTCAACCCGAGTCTCGCAGGTCAAGGCAACGATCAAGGCGCTGGCTGCCTGAGAGCACTCACCATGGTTGACATGAAACTCATCATCCAAGGCCCGCAGGCTGCGTGGCCCGCTGCTCATCGGGTCGCAGATATCGCAAAAGCCCATACGGTCAAACAGATCAGCGAGCATGTATTCCGTTGCGATGGCGTGCATAGCGATGAAGAGACCCGAGACGCCGTGCGAGGTGCCTGCCTGGGCTTCGGCGTGGATAGTGCCTTCGTACCCGTCGATCTCATGCTGGAGCGGTTCCGTGTTCTGGTGATGGATATGGATTCAACACTGATTACCATCGAATGCATCGACGAGATCGCTGATATGCAAGGGCTCAAATCCGAGGTGGCCGAGATTACCGAGGCTGCGATGCGCGGCGAACTGGATTTTCGTGACAGCCTGTTAAAGCGTGTCGCGCTGCTGGAGGGACTGGACGCGTCCACACTGGATCGGGTCTTTGAGCAGCGCCTGAAACTCTCCAAAGGAGCAAAGAGTCTGCTGGATGCCATGAAAATCGCTGGTCTACGTACGGTGCTGGTATCTGGTGGGTTTACCTACTTCACTGAGCGTTTGCAGCAATCACTGCCACTTGACCTGACACGTGCCAACGTACTCGAAGTCAGCAAAGGCAAGCTGACCGGGCGCGTAAAAGGCGAGATCATCGACGCACAAGCCAAACGCAGCACAGTGGAACAAGAATGCGCCACACTGGGCGTCTCGACTGCAGCCGCAATCGTCATCGGCGATGGCGCGAACGATCTGGAGATGATGGCGGTCGCCGGTCTATCCGTTGCCTATCGCGCGAAACCGGTGGTGCAGCAAAAAGCCCGCGTTGCGCTGAATTTTTCGGGATTGGATGGCTTGTTGAATCTGTTCCATTGAGTCTGGATCAGACAATGGACTACCAAGTGACCTTTGATGCCGATACCGAGTCCCGCAAGCGCTGGCTGTGGTGGCTCTATCTCGGACATGGCGCATCGGTTGTGTTCTCGCTCGGTATGCTGTCCTTCATCCCCTTGATCATCAACTACCTGAAGAAAGGCGAGACCGAGGGCAGCCTCCTGTACACGCATCACCAGTGGCAGATCCGCTCGTTCTGGTGGTATGTGGTGTGGTTTTCGGTAGCCTGCTTGATCGCGTTCACGATCATTGGCATTCCGCTGGCGATGCTGATCTGGGCCGGCGCATGGATATGGAAGGCGTACCGGCTGACCAAAGGATTCATCTACCTGTCGGACAACAAGCCTATGCCAGTACCTTCAGCGCCTGCTCAAGGTCATTGATCAGGTCGCGTACATCCTCCAAACCGATATTGAAACGCACTAGCTGCCCCGCCTCGGTCCAGGCGCGCCGCATCTGCGCGATACGATAAGGAACGGCCAGACTGTTCGCGCCACCCCAGCTGTAGCCGATCTTGAACAACTTCAGGCTGTCGATGAAACGATCTGTTTGCTCCTCGGTGAATCTTGGATTGAACAATACCGAGAACAGCCCACCGGCGCCTGAGAAGTCACGCTTCCAGATCCAGTGCCCCGGGCAATCGTCAAACGCCGGATGCAGCACCTTCGCTATTTCCGGTCTTTGCTTCAGCCATGCTGCAATCTCGCGCGCTGCTTGGTCATGCGCATCAAAACGCAGCTTCATCGTTGGCAGGCCACGCAGCACCAGGTAGGTATCGTCCGCCGAGACACCCATGCCCATCCGCATGTGCGCCATCTCGATCTTGCGATGCAGGTCGCGGTCGCGCGTGATCACCGCACCCATCAGCACATCTGAGCCGCCCGAATGGTATTTGGTCAGCGCCTGCATCACGATATCCACGCCATGGTCGAATGCGCGAAACGCCAGCCCTGCTGCCCAGGTGTTGTCGAGCGCCACCGGAACGTGCTTCGCCCTTGCTGCGCGGCAGATCGCGGGGATATCCGGCATTTCCATGGAGACCGAACCCGGTGCCTCCGTCCAGATCAGGCGGGTGTTTGGTCGAATCAATTCGGCGATGTCTTCGCCGATCAGCGGATCGTAGTAGCGTGTGCTGATGCCGAAGTCGCGGGTGAGCCAGTCGCCCATCTCGCGGTTCGGGTTGTAGACATTGTCGGGCAGGAGCACATCGTCGCCAGTCTTCAGCAGCGCGAGATCAATCATCGCGATTGCGGCCAAACCACTGGGCGCAAGCAGACAGTGCTCGCCGGCCT
>JBEDGK010000308.1:0-2652 GCA_041174665.1 Pseudomonadota bacterium | reverse complement strand
GTATAATATTGCTCTGGACGCGTCAGTTGACACTGGCATCAACGCAAGTCTTGGCAAATCGCAGACTTGAGAACGGCTAATTGTTTTGTTAGCCGTTGACGATGCCACCATCCGGGACAGTATGTCGAAAAACCAAACCAGGAAGCCCCTGGAGATCAAAATTTCTACCGTGGTTGCTGTTGCCGCATTGATCGGCGACACCGATCTGGATAAATTGTCTTCTGCGCTAGCAGAGGTCACCGGCGGCACCCCAGATTACTTTGAAGACGAGTTCACCGTCATTGACCTTGGTAATCTGCAAGCCCCTCCCTCGCCCGATAGCATCGCCTGGTCAGCGCTGATCGCACTGTTCCGATCCCACCGGCTTAACCCGGTTGCGGTGCGCAATGCTCCAGAAGCGCTTGAGCAAGAAATCCGGGCGCATGGGCTATCAATTGACGGCATGGATCAATCCCGTACTTTCGAACTTACGCCGCCTCCGTCACCGCCACCGTCCGAACCAGCGCCAGCGCCAGCGATACCGCCGGTGCTTGACACTCCTCGCACACCCGCGGTCGATACCACCGCATCGCCCGCACCCGTTGCAACCAAAGTTATTGATATGCCTGTGCGCAGTGGTCAGCGCGTCTACGCGCGCGGAGGTGATCTGGTCATTCTGGCTACCGTCAACCCTGGCGCCGAAGTCATCGCCGATGGCAGCATTCATGTCTACGCGCCGCTGCGGGGCCGGGCGTTAGCGGGCGCCGCTGGCGCCTCTGACGCTCGCATCATCGGCACCTGCATGGAAGCGGAATTAGTCTCGATCGCCGGCGTGTACCGCACCTTCGACGATGGCTGGCCGAAAGAACTGAAAGGCAAACCAGTGCAAGTCCTGCTACAAGAAGACCGGCTCGATTTACGCCCCATGGCGCTGAAATAGCTAATTTTTTATTGAGTGAACTGACGAACTCAGACAAGGAGTTGTTCGTGACAAAAATTATTGTCGTTACCTCTGGCAAAGGCGGCGTGGGGAAAACCACCTCTAGCGCCAGCTTTGCTTCTGGTCTGGCGCTACGCGGCAAAAAAACTGCAGTGATCGACTTTGACGTTGGCTTACGCAATCTTGACCTGATTATGGGCTGCGAGCGTCGCGTGGTGTATGACATGATCAATGTCATCAACCGCGAGGCTACGCTGACACAGGCGCTGATCAAAGACAAGCACTGTGACAACCTGTTCGTGCTCCCTGCCTCGCAAACGCGCGACAAAGATGCCCTCACAGAAGAAGGTGTCGAGCGAATTCTGGAAGAGATGAAAAACTCCGGCTTCGAGTACATCGTGTGCGATTCGCCTGCGGGTATTGAGCGCGGCGCAGTAATGGCACTCACGTTCGCTGATGAGGCCATCATTGTTACCAACCCCGAAGTCTCATCCGTACGCGACTCCGACCGTATTCTGGGCATTATTCAAGCGAAATCGCGCCGTGCGCAAACGGGCGTCGAGCCGGTGAAAGAGCATTTGCTCATCACCCGCTATTCGCCGAAGCGGGTCGAGGCTGGCGAGATGTTGTCGTATGAGGATGTACAGGAAATCTTGCGTATTCCACTGCTCGGCATCATTCCGGAATCCGAGGTGGTGCTGCATGCCTCCAACCAAGGCACACCGGTAGTACACCTTGCTGATAGTGATGTCGCCGAGGCGTACAAAGATCTGGTTGCTCGCTTCCTGGGCGAAGAGCGCCCGCTACGATTCGCAGAGTACGAGAAGCCCGGCTTGCTATCGCGCATTTTCGGAGGCAAGTGAGATGGATATTTTCTCATTCCTGTTCAATAACAAGAAAGCGTCTGCAGATACCGCCAAAGAACGCTTACAGATCATCATCGCGCGTGAGCGGCATATTCTCAACGGTCCGGACTTCATGCCTGCGCTGCACCGTGAGTTGATTGAAGTTATCTCGAAATATGTTCGCGTCAATCCGGAAGACATCAAAATCTCTCTGGATAAAAAAGGTAACCTCGAAGTGCTCGATGTGAACGTTGTACTTCCGGATGGCGGCTGAGCAGCGTTCGATATTGCTCCATGGCGTCGACTTCACCTCGGCGCCACGTCCGAAAAAAGGCATCACGATCGCCTCGGGCTATCTGCAAAATGATAGCTTCGTCCTTGAATCGCTTTCAACGCTGCATGACTTTTCCAGCTTCATAGCCTGGTTACAGCAGCCGGGGCCGTGGCTGGGCGGATTCGACTTTCCATTCTCTTTTCCGCGCGAACTGATCGAGCTGCTCGGCTGGCCCGGCGAGTGGGCGGCACTCATTCAGCATGTGCGGCAATTACAGCGCGCAGAACTACGGCTGTGCTTCAAAGCGATTTGCGATGCGCGTCCGGCCGGTTCGAAATTCATCCATCGCGATTGCGATCTACCCGCAAAATCATCCTCACCCATGAAATGGGTCAACCCTCCGGTAGCGTACATGCTGCATGCGGGCGCGCCACTGCTGCTGGATGCAGGTGTCGAGATACCGTTCATGCACGCAGGCGACCCATCACGCATTGCGCTCGAGGCCTATCCTGGCCTGGTCGCACGTGCGATCACCACGGCTTCTTACAAGAGCAATACACCGCAGCAGCAAACGCCTGAGCGGCAAGCGGCTCGGCGTACGATTGTGCGTGCAC
>JBEDGK010000307.1:0-6497 GCA_041174665.1 Pseudomonadota bacterium | reverse complement strand
TCCTTTACCCAAGGGACTCAATCCCCGTCCGGCCGCCGCGTGAATTCCAGAATTCATGAATCCCTGACGTCACCGCCCGCATAATAAGAAACCCCCATGGAGATACTGGCACAGCAGCTGCTGAATGGCCTCGTACTGGGCAGTATGTATTCGTTGATCGCGTTGGGTTACACCATGGTCTACGGTGTGCTTAACTTGATCAATTTTGCCCATGGCGATGTGCTGATGATCGGAGCGATGGTCGGATGGACACTGCTGCAAATCATCGCAAAACTCGCACCTGATATGCCCGGTATGCTTCAGCTGGCGATAGCGATTGCCGGCGCGATACCCATCTGTGCGGGTATCAGTATCGTGATCGAGCGCATTGCCTATCGTCGCTTGCGCAACGCGCCGCGTCTTGCGCCGCTGATCACCGCGATCGGCGTATCCATCCTGTTGCAGACGCTCGCGATGATGGTCTGGGGACGCAACCCGCTGCCTTTTCCGCAGGTGCTCTCGACAGAGCCCATGCACGTATTCGGCGCACTTGTCACCTCGACCCAAGTACTGCTGCTGTTACTGGCAGTGCTGTCGATGGTCTTGCTGGTGCTGTTGGTCGAGCGTACACGCATGGGGCGGGCGATGCGCGCAGTTGCAGAAAATCCTCGAGTGGCCGCGCTGATGGGCGTGGATGCCAATCGCGTGATCGTATTCACCTTTGCGATCGGCGCCGCGCTCGCTGCGGTCGCGGGCGTGATGTGGGGCGCGAATTACGCTTCAGTGCAATTCGCGATGGGATTCACCCCCGGCCTCAAGGCGTTTTCCGCTGCCGTATTGGGCGGTATCGGCAACATCTATGGCGCCATGATCGGTGGCATATTGCTGGGTCTGATCGAAAGCCTTGGTGCCGGCTATATCGGTGATCTGACCGCGGGTGTGCTGGGTAGTCATTACCAGGACATCTTCGCTTTCGTTGTGCTGATCCTCGTGCTTACGGTTCGTCCATCGGGAATCATGGGCGAGCGCGTCGCGGACCGCTCATAGGGAGTGTCGTGGAAAGTTCAATGATTACGTCGGCGCGCGCCTTCAACCTGAATGACTCTCGCCTGATGCGGGTCGTGTTCGTGGCACTGCTGATCGCGTTTCCTTTCATTGCATCGCAATTCGGTAACTCATGGGTACGCATCATTGATGTGGCGTTGCTGTACATCATGCTGGCGCTGGGACTGAATATTGTCGTCGGTTTTGCCGGCCTCCTTGATCTAGGCTACATCGCATTTTTTGCCATCGGTGCTTATCTGGCTGGATTGCTCGCGTCGCCTCAGTTTGTCATCGTGCTCGAGTCGCTGCAGATGGAATTTCCCGCAGCGGCTGACTATCTGATCAGTTCGCTGCCGCCCGATGTGGTCACTCAAGGGTTGCACTTGTCGGTCTGGCTGATTGTGCCTCTGGCAGCGTTGGTTGCGGGTATTGCCGGGGCCGTACTGGGTGCGCCAACGCTGAAATTACGAGGCGACTATCTTGCGATCGTGACGCTCGGTTTTGGCGAAATCATCCGTATTTTCATGAATAACCTCAACGGCCCGGTCAACATTACCAACGGGCCGCAAGGTATCAATCTGATCGATCCCGTGCGGATAGGCTCTGTATCCTTTGCAGGTCAGTCGGGCGTGGTGTCTTTCGGCAGCTTTTCGATGCCATCGGTGAATGCCTATTATTTTCTGTTTCTGCTGTTGTGTGTGCTCACCGTATTTGTCGCTCGGCGATTGCAGCATTCGCGACTGGGGCGTGCATGGATCGCGATACGCGAAGACGAGATCGCGGCCAAGGCCATGGGCATCAATGTGCGTAACGTCAAATTGCTGGCGTTTGCGATGGGTGCATCATTTGGCGGTGTCGCTGGTGCGATGTTTGGTGCGTTTCAGGGATTCATTTCACCGGAATCATTCACGCTGACCGAGTCCATCGCTGTGCTCGCCATGGTGGTGCTGGGAGGTATTGGTCATGTCCCGGGTGTGATACTCGGTGCCGTGTTGCTCGCTGCGCTACCCGAAATTCTCAGGCATACCGTGGAGCCGGTACAGATGGCGCTGTTCGGTCACGTCTGGGTAGAGGCCGAAGTACTCAGACAATTGTTGTACGGTCTCGCACTCGTGTTGATCATGCTGATCCGGCCTGCGGGTTTGTGGCCCTCGCCCCGTCATGAAGACCGGATGCTGCCGCAAGGCGATACACAGTCAAGGGGTGCATCGTGACCCGGCCTTTACTGAAGATCTCAGGTGCATCGAAACGCTTTGGCGGCCTGCAAGCCCTGCACGAGGTGAACTTGAGCATAGCGCGTGGGCAGATCTATGGGCTGATCGGGCCCAATGGTGCTGGCAAAACCACGATGTTCAACGTGATCACCGGCCTGTATCAGCCGGACACAGGAAGCTTCGAACTCGACGGCAAACCCTACGCGCATGGCGCTCCGCATGAAGTCGCCCGTGCCGGCATCGCGCGCACGTTCCAGAATATCCGTCTGTTCGCTGACATGAGCGCGGTCGAAAATGTAATGGTCGGTCGGCACATGCGCACGCATCAGGGGGTGCTTGGTGCGATATTGCGCCATCGCGCGGCGCGTGAGGAAGAAGCGGCGATTGCCAAGCGAGCCACGGAGCTGCTGGAATTCGTGGGCATAGCGCATCTTGCAGCGCGTACGGCGCGACACTTGTCGTACGGTGATCAGCGTCGCGTTGAGATTGCCCGCGCGCTGGCGACCGAGCCCTTGTTGCTGGCACTGGATGAGCCTGCGGCCGGCATGAATGCGACCGAAAAATCTGCATTGCGCGAGCTGTTGCTGAAGATACGCGCTCAGGGCATCACCATTCTTTTGATTGAGCACGACGTGAAGCTGATGATGGGCTTGTGCGACCGTCTGACCGTGCTTGATTATGGCAAGGTGATTGCCGAGGGAACACCCGCCGAGGTACAAAAAGATCCGGCAGTGATTGCCGCTTATCTCGGAGGTGAGGCTGCATGATGGCGCCGGAAAACAGCTTGTTGAGTCTGCGTGGACTCTCGGTATCCTTCGGCGGCATTGAAGCCGTCAAGCACGTTGACCTCGATGTCAATTCAGGTGAGCTGATTACGCTGGTCGGTGCCAATGGCGCAGGGAAAACGACGACCCTGAAAGCGATTACCGGCACCTTGCCATCCGCTCGTACGTCGGGGCAGATCAGTTATCAGGGCAAGCGTATTGATCATCAGCCGGCGCATGCACTACTGTCACAGGGGCTGGCCATGGTTCCCGAGGGCAGGGGAGTGTTCAATCGGATGACGATACGAGAAAACCTGCTGATGGGATCGTACGTCCGTGACGATCAAGAAGCGATTGAAGCGGATATTGAGCACTGGTTTGGTATTTTTCCTCGCCTGAGAGAGCGTGAATCTCAGCTGGCCGGCACCCTCTCGGGTGGTGAACAGCAAATGCTGGCGATTGCCCGCGCGCTGATGTCCAAGCCCAGGTTATTGCTGCTAGATGAACCATCGATGGGGCTCGCACCTATCATGGTTGAAAAGATCTTTGAAGTGATTCAGCAGATAGCTTCTGAGGGCGTGACGATCCTGCTGGTAGAACAAAATGTCAGGCAGGCCTTGTCAGTGGCGACGCGCGCTTATGTGATGGAGAGCGGCCGTATCGTGTTAAGCGATACGGCCGCCAATCTGATGCAGGATGCGCGGGTAACCGAGGCTTATCTCGGCGCTTGAGATGGGGCGTGACTGGCGGCTGCGATCTTTTTGGGTATCACGGCCTCGTAGTGGCCGCCCTGATCGAAAATGATCGCCATCCGGGGACCATCGCCAACTTTTCTCCACGCTGGCTGACCGGCGAGATCGGCGGTGGCGATCCAGAATGTCAATTTCCTCTCTTGGTTGAGGATTGAGTCATTGACCGCGTTGACCAGATGATCCATGAATTTTCCGTCGCTGAATAATGAATAGTCATTCATAGAGGGTGTATTCGGCTGAGTTTTTTGGGTGTAATCTTTTGCCGTGTTCCTGAGTGAGCTTACTTTGTCGCAGTGCTCGGTCTCATAATTTTCAGTCGCATGCTGTGCCATGGAAATCAGCAAGCAACTCGCATCTTTTCCGGAGTTATGTACGATTTGGAATCCGTGATGGTCGAACCAGGAAGCTAATTGCTGATTGATTTCCCTGCTGGCTTCGTAGTGACTTTGACTGGGTGTGACGGTGTTTGAAGCGAGTCCCTCGCGGCTGACGTCCGTGCTCTCCGCCCGTGATGCGTCAGTATCGGAAAGTTCGGAGTTCGCAGCACGTGCCCGACCTGCTTGGGCCTCCTCGGCCAGGCTGGCGAGTATGGCTTCCGCGAGTGCGCGGTCATCGGCTTGTTGCAAACTTTTTTCATCCTTGGTCAGCAACGCTTGTTGCTGTTCCTTGGTGATAAAGTCTGCCATGTTCTCGTTGTTAAACCAGTTGGCTGACTCCGGACGCATGATTCCCCCACATAAAATAAATGACTGAACTTAGGTCTCCAGCCATCCATGAGGGTTCCTGCGCCGTTCAATTTTTTTCACGCGCCAGCCGGTGCGCGGACTGAACCAGTGCTGGGGGAGGGATTCGTGCAATGTGCTGCCGGACAGTGAATTACATATCCGGCAGCGAATCAGGCAAGGTGCGGTCTTATTTCGCCTTTTTGTAGCGTAAGACTTTCTGATGTTGTTCACCCAGCCCCTGAATGCCCAGAGTGATTTCATCACCTGGCGCCAGGAAGCGCTGAGGCTTCATACCCATGCCCACGCCGGGCGGAGTACCGGTGGCGATCACATCGCCTGGCATCAGGGTCATAAAGCGGCTCAGGTAGCTGACAATTTTGGCTACTGAGAAAATCATGGTCTTGGTATTGCCAGTCTGCATGCGCTCACCATTGATGTCGAGCCACATGTCGAGCTTTTGCACATTTGGAACCTCATCACGAGTGACTAGCCAGGGACCGACCGGTCCAAAAGTATCGCAGCCCTTACCCTTGTCCCATTGCGGGCCGCGCTCCAGTTGGAATTCACGTTCCGACAAATCATTGACTACCGCATAACCAGCGACATAATCGAGTGCCTGGCGCTCGCTGACGTACTGCGCCTTGCTGCCGATGATGATACCCAGCTCCACTTCCCAGTCCGATTTGACGGAGTCTTTAGGTAGCATCACGTCGTCGTTCGGGCCATTCAATGCGGTGATGGCTTTCATAAACACAATGGGTTCTGCGGGTATGGGCATGTTCGACTCTGCGGCATGGTCCGAGTAGTTGAGACCGATGCAGATGAACTTGCCAATATCCGTGATCGGCACGCCAAAGCGCGGTTTCCCGCGTACCAGTGGCAGACGATCCGCTTTGATTTTTGACAGCTTGGTCAGAAACTTTGGAGACAATTCATGCGGTCCAATGTCTTCCACGACGCCGGACAAGTCGCGCAGCTTGCCCTCGGCATCGATCATTCCGGGTTTTTCGCGGCCAAGGCGGCCATAACGTACCAGCTTCATATTTTTCCTTTTTTGTTGGTATTCCGGTCGGCAAAGTGGTGTCGCAGTCATGCTAGATCGAATTATGCCTTGCTTCGGCGTAAAGCCGGAATGCCGCGTTGCGGTGTCCTGGTCGATGATCTTGGGCTCGATGAAATATGATATGTTGTCGTAAAGAAATTCCCCCCAACCCACCAAGAGGTCAGTGATGTCGTTCAAGACCCGTTTTGTCATGCCCGCACTGGGTGTCGCCGCCATGCTGGCGGTGGCGCCCAGCTTGTCCGCTCAGAGCGACAAGGATTTTCAGATCACCTTTCCCGAGAACATTGTCTGGAAAGATGCCGGCCATGGCGTGAAGATCGCCGTGGTGTACGGTGACCCGTCCAAACCCGGGCAGTATGTGATTCGCGCGCACTTCCCGCCAGGCGTCATGAGCTCGCCACATTTCCACGGCGAAGACCGTCATGTCACGGTGATTCAGGGCACGTGGAATGCAGGCAAGGATGACAGCTGGGATCCTGCTGCCACGGTGCCGCTAAAGACAGGTAGCTACATGTTCCATCCGGCGGGAGGCGTTCATTACGATGGATCGGCGGGCGCTGAAGGTGCGATCGTGCAGATCGTTGGCATGGGTCCTAGCAAGACGACCTTCCTTTATCCGAAAGAAGGCGACTTTGGCAAGCCAAGGAAGCTGAACTGATGAAAAAGCTTCTCCTCGGGTGTGTGACGCTGACCTGTTGCCTGCCAGCGTTTGCCGATTGGGTGTCTTATCAGCGTAATGCGGACAATGAAGCGCTCTACGATAACCAGTTCCTCAGCCGTCAAGGCAGTGTGATCAAGCTATGGACTTTGACAGAGTACACACAGCCTATTACTAGCCTGGAAGGTCAGGAACTGCTATCGGAAAAATTTTTGACCGCGATAGATTGCGATGCGCGAAAGATCGGCTCGGAAAAAGTGATGAAATATGCCGGGCGACGCGCGGAGGGCAAGCTGAT
>JBEDGK010000306.1:0-4523 GCA_041174665.1 Pseudomonadota bacterium | reverse complement strand
TGCGCGCAAAGTCGATGTCGATATGAATCGGGTTGTGGTCACCTGAGGCGCCGGCGAACAGCGCGAGCATCGTGCGATCCACCGGGGGTAATGTCAGCGGGGGTAGCGTGTCGCCGACCTTCAGTGCGCGCAAATCAAGTCTGTGCATGATGACGCTCTCAGTGCCGCACGACGATCACGCCGCGCAGTGTGGCCACGAGTTCGCCATGCTGGTTGCGGGCGGCGCTGTCGATGACAACGAATTCCAGCGCACCGTTTTTCTTGTCGTAGATGTCAGTGATCTGAGCGGTCAGTGATACGGTGTCGCCGGCGTAAAGCAGGCGATGCGGGGTGAACGATTGCTCGCCGTGCAGCACCTTGCCAAGTTCAATGCCGGCGTCATTCATCCATGCCATCTTGACGCCGGATTCCAGCTCAGCGGTGAACAGAAAGGTTGGCGGCGCCGGCAGCTCCGGGTGGCCGGCCGCACGGGCTGCGTGTTCATCGGTATAGATCGGATCAGTCTCGCCGATGACCTTCGCAAAAAAACGCAATCGGGAACGCTCGACCAAAAAGGTGGTGGCGGGCAGTGTGTGCCCGACCCATTTGCGATCAATCATCCGCTAGACCCGTTCGTACAGCGTGACGACGCAAGCGCCGCCGAGTCCGAGATTGTGTTGCAAGGCGATGCGCGCGCCGTCAACCTGACGCTTCTCTGCGGTGCCGCGCAGCTGATTGACCAACTCGGTGCACTGCGCCAGACCCGTCGCACCCAAGGGGTGACCTTTGGAGAGCAGACCGCCGGAGGGATTGGTAACGTACTTGCCACCGTAGGTGTTGTCACCGTCCTCGACAAATTTTTCAGCGTCGCCTTCGGCGCACAGGCCCAGCGCTTCGTAGGTGAGCAATTCGTTCTGTGCAAAGCAGTCGTGCAGCTCGACGATCTTGAGTTCGTCTGGACCGATGCCGGCTTCTTCGTACACCCTGTTCGCGGCCGCGCGCGTCATGTCGAAGCCGACCAGCTGGCGCATGTCGCTGTGCGGGCCCTCGAAGGTAGAGCCGGTGTCGGTCGTCATCGCTTGCGCGCGTATGCGCACGCGCTGATCAAGGCCGTGTTTTTTGGCGAAGTCTGCCGAGCAGACTATCGCCGCCGCGCCGCCACAGGTGGGCGGACAGGCCATCAGACGCGTCATCACACCGGGCCAGATTGCGGGTGCCTGCATGACATCTTCTTCGGTCAAGATAGTTTTGAATAGCGCCAGAGGATTGTTGGCGGCATGACGCGAGGCTTTCGCGCGGATTTTGGCGAAGGTATTGAGCTTGGTGCCGTACTGCTGCATGTGTGCGAGACCGGCGCCCCCGAAATAGCGCAGCGCCAGCGGAATCTCCTCGGCTTCAATCAGCTGCGCGCATTGCGCATCAAAACGATCAAAGGGCGAGGGCCGATCCTGATACACATTGCCCAAGGCGCCGGGCTTCATTTGTTCGAAACCCACCGCCAGCGCGCAGTCGATCGCGCCGGACGCTACTGCCTGGCGCGCCAGCCACAGCGCCGTCGACCCGGTTGAACAGTTATTGTTGACGTTAATGACCGGCACGCCGCTCATGCCGACGTCGTAGACCGCACGCTGACCGCAGCAGGAATCACCGAATACATAGCCAGCATAGACCTGCTGCACTTTGTCGTAATCAAGGCCGGCATCCTCGAGTGCGGCGCGGATCGCTCGCGCGCCCATCACATGGTAGGGCTCGCTGGCACCGGGTTTGGCAAACGGGATCATGCCGACACCGGCAACGTAAACGTCTTGGGACATGGCGAGAATATCCTCTGGTTATTGACATCGCAACGATCCGTTTGACGCCCAAACAGGATGGCAGGAGGTCGTTTTTGTCGCGTCAGCGCCGGTGCAAAAGCCCGACATCGGCAGCCTGCGGTTTGAAGAAGATTCTCGCATACTCGGGCTCGATTCAGTGGAACCCGAGTCGCTGGCGAGATCAGTCGAGAAAGTCGGGCTGCGCTCGAAGGCGATGTACCACCAAGCTGCAGCATCAACGCTGTCACCAACCGTCAGGAGACCGTGATTTTGCAAAATGACTAATTTATGGTTGCCCAGTGCTTTGACGATGCGCGCACCTTCGTCGAGCTCGACGGCGACGCCGCCGGATCCTCAATTGTGGGATCACTTCACCCCCAATCAGCGGCTGGCCATGGCCGCATAACGCTACTTCAGGCGACCGTTAAAAATGGGGGGATTACCGCAGAAGGTATCCTTATCTTGAGCCAAGCAGGCTCACAGAGTCTTACCGCCGAAAAGATGGGAAAACCCTTACTGTGATACGTCGACGTGGTGATGGTGAGATCGGATTGTCAAAAGAATTTCAATTTAACAGCATAGGCGTTTTCATGCACCGAGGAGACAGTAGCGCCGAAGGGGGGTCGTCGGTCTTGAAGGTATCGCCCAGGAAATTGATCCGGGCGATACGTATCTCGATAATATCTAACTGAAGTCTGATGCGGAGCTCAAGGCAATCGGCGTGAAGCGCCTTCCTTGAATTTCAGGCGCCACCTGAACTATTTTTAATCGCGCAGATTGTCCACCCAGCGCCGATAGAGATAATCGGCGACCACCCGCATGGCAGGAAGATACTCGGCAGTTGCTTTGTTGATTTGCTGCGTTGTCATGACATGCGGGTGAACATCTGGCTTGCTTCTCGCTGCACTGACCTCGGGTTCGCCTTCTTCACACCAGTGCAAGATAGTGGTGTCATCCATCTCAATGTGAAACTGCATGCCGATATGTGGCCCGAACGCATATGCCTGATTTGTACACGCCTCGCTGCGTGCCAGCAACTGCGCACCGGGTGGTAGCGTAAAGGTCTCGCCGTGCCAGTGGAAGCCAACCCAACCATCGTCGGTACCCAGCCATTGCCGACCGAGGGTAGGATCAGTGACCTCGATGCGATGCCATCCGATCTCTTTACCGTTTGGGTTGCGAGTTATCTCACCGCCGAGCGCTTTACTGATGAGTTGCCCCCCCAAGCAATGACCGATGAGCGGGATGTCTCGTGCAATCGCGTCACGAATGAGTACCAGTGAGGCGGGGATCCAGGGCAAGGGATCGTTGACACTCATGGGCCCGCCCATGAACGCAATACCTGAAAATTGATCCGCATGCTCCGGAACAGGCTCTCCGAGATCAATGCGAATTTCTCGATAAGCTAAGCCAAGTTGCTGTAGAAAAGTGGCGAAGTAAGCTGGACCATCAGCGGTCGAGTGACGAAAAATGGCGATTGGCTTTGCGGCGTTTTTCATGAATCAATACATCTTACAAAACAGATAGTTCGGTATGTTGCCCGGTAGGTCATGTGCGGGCTCAGGCTTGCAGCCAGCGCGCGTAGCGATAGCGCGCCCACAAGTAGGCATCCATCACCATGATCGCGTAGATAAAGAAACCGCCGGCATGTCTGCCTATGAAGGAGTGCGCCGGCGTGGTGAGGTGGTAAGTGACAACGCCCAGACTCAGCGTAAAAAAAATCATGATCCAGGCGCGGACCAGCATCCCGTTCAGCACCTGACCCATACCTGGCAGCAGGATAGCGACTACCAGTACCAGTATCGGGTGCAAGGGACGCGAGAACATTTATGCAGTCTCCTTGACATCTGCCCGCACCGCTGCGGCGACCCTTAGCAAGGTATCAAGCCAGTAAGCCAGCCATTCACCTGGAATCCGCTCGACCTCAGTGAGCATCGAGCGCAGCACCAGATAGTGACCGCGCTCGACGCCACACACGCGTACGACCAATCGAACGCCACGGGGTGTGACCAGGATTTCTTTAAGATCAGGACTGGCGATCGCATCACCAAGCGACGTGTGTATCGCTGAAAGTGGTGCTTGCCAGCCGGCGGGACTGACGCGTGCCATGTGGTGAGAAGGCCATTCATCACCGAGGTGAATGCGCTGCACGAGTTGCTCTATCTGCGAAAAGAATTCGATATTCGCAGGTCGGAACAGCACATCCAAACTACCGCTCAGCGCCATGGGCGAATCGACGGTTAGCACCAGCCAAAGTGATGGTACTTTGCGGTAGCCCACGTGGTCCAGCAGCGGTTGCAAAAGCACTTTCTCGTTGCTGTACGTGCCCTGAAGTAGCGGATAGTCGCTACCCGGATCAATCTGATCGGACTGCTCGAGCAGTTCGCAACAGTCATCGAAAATCGCTGCCCGCCGCGCAGCAAAGCCACGCTGTGCGCGGCGCTGCCACAGCAAGCAAGCGATCAGAAAAAAGACACCGGCGGCGATGCTGCCGCCGGTGAGTTCTCCGCCCAAGCCGATCTCCTTAGTAACCCTTGGGTCGCGGCCACGGCATGGTGAACTGGTCACCACGCCGCACGAACTGATAGCGCCGCACCACGAACCAAATCGAGATCAGGATGTAGAACGCCATGATCGACAGCAGCGAAGCGCCATAGCCGAGGTAGGTCGCGAAATACGTCGCCGCGCACAACAACCCAAGCAAAATGCAGGGGATGGGGTGGAACGGAT
>JBEDGK010000305.1:0-4685 GCA_041174665.1 Pseudomonadota bacterium | reverse complement strand
CTCTCCACCAGATACGGCAGCACCTTCGCCAGATTGCCTTCCTTGCCGTCGCTGCGCACCGTGACCTCATACACCGGCTGCTGAGTCTGCGTGTCAGTGATCTTCAGCTTCAGCTGACGATGGAATACGGTGTACCGGCGTTCCTGTTCACGCGCTACCGGTATGCCGCCCCAACCGAGACCGTGGTAAGGATAGGCAAAGCCCGGGTAGCCCCAATACGGGTTATAGAAGCCCGGCCCGTACCAAGGGGTGCCGTACCATGAATCTACCAGCACGGTTTCGATGATGCGCACATCGCGGCCGGTGACGCTGGCGCTGAATTCCACTTTCAAGGCCGCCGCTGCATTTGCCGCGTCCGCGCGAAGTCCGTGTTTCTCCAGCTGCGCCCGAATCAGTCGCTCATAGGCCTGATACTCAAGGCTTTGCGCCTGTTCCGGCGTGGCAGAGAACATGAACGTCCGGCTCTCCGAGGCCGGCGGCCACTGATGAAATACCGTGACTTCGCTGCGAATGGTTGAGGCACAGCCCGAGAGCAGCACGGCGAGTATGGCCAGCAGACAGGTCAGATAGCGCATGATTGACATACGATGGGCAAAAAATCCGAAATAAGTAGACTGATCTTAGCCGAGCGCCGGCCAGATTGCAGGACAACCCGCCGCAGCGGGAAATCCGTCGTGGTCGAGGAGCCGCTCTTGGTAAAATGTGGGCTTGTTTTCACTCGAAAAATGCCAACAGACTTGCCATGCGCACAGATACCGCTACGACTATTCATCGCCATGATTACGCCCCGCCCGCCTATTGGGTAGAGAAGATTGATATAGGTTTTGATCTGGATCCTGCCGAAACGCGCGTCGCAGCGCGCAGCGTGCATCGCCGTAACCCGGACAGTTCCACATCCGATCTCGTGCTGTATGGCGAAGAGTTGGAGCTGGTCGCGCTGCGGATGAATGGCAAATCGCTCAGCACTCGTCAGTACCGGCTGGAAGGTAACAAGCTGGTCATTCCTCACGCGCCGGGTGAGGTGACGCTGGAGATCGAGACACTGATTCGCCCTGCGTCCAATACCTCGCTGATGGGTCTCTACGTCTCTAATGGCAATTTTTTCACCCAATGCGAGGCCGAGGGTTTTCGCAAGATTACGTTCTTCCCTGATCGCCCGGATGTGATGGCGACGTATCGTGTGATGCTTCGCGCTGACAAGCAAGTCTATCCGGTGCTGCTGTCCAACGGCAATTTGATCGAACAGGGTGACATCGGTGATGGCCGTCACTACGCGCTGTGGGAAGATCCCTTCCGCAAGCCTTCGTATCTGTTTGCGCTGGTCGCGGGCAACTTGGTCTGCGAGGAGCAAATGCTGCGTCTCAAATCAGGACGCGAAGCCTTGCTGCAAGTCTGGGTCGAGGAAGGTAATCTCGACAAGACGTCGCATGCGATGGAATCACTCATCAAGAGCATACGTTGGGATGAAGAATGTTTCGGGTTGGAGCTTGACCTCGATCGTTTCATGATTGTCGCGGTATCCGACTTCAACATGGGTGCGATGGAGAATAAAGGCCTGAACATCTTCAACACCAAATATGTGCTGGCCAATCCGCGCATTGCCACGGATGCGGACTACGCAAACATCGAGTCCGTGGTCGCGCACGAATATTTCCACAACTGGACCGGTAACCGCGTGACCTGTCGCGACTGGTTTCAGCTGTCGTTAAAGGAAGGCCTCACTGTCTTCCGCGACCAGGAATTCTCTGCCGATATGGTCGGTGGCGACAGTGGCCGCGTAGTGAAGCGCATCGAGGACGTGCGCTTGCTGCGTCAGGCACAGTTTGCCGAGGATGGCGGTCCGATGGCGCATCCGGTACGTCCGGATTCCTATGTCGAGATCAATAATTTTTATACGCTGACCATCTACGAAAAAGGTGCCGAGGTCGTGCGCATGCTGCAAACCTTGCTGGGTCGCGAGGGTTTCAGAAAAGGCATGGATCTTTACTTTCAGCGACACGATGGTCAGGCAGTTACCTGCGATGATTTCCGTGCGGCGATGGCCGATGCCAATGGCCGCGACCTGACGCAATTCGAGCGCTGGTATAGCCAGGCTGGCACGCCGCGTGTAATCGCGCGTTCCGTCCATGACCCGGTCACCGAGACCTTCATGCTGTCACTCGAACAGTTCTGTCCACCGACACCGGGCCAACCGGTCAAGCTACCGATGCATATACCGGTGGCGGTTGGTTTGCTGGATGCGCAGGGCAGGGACATGCCTTTGCATCTGGACAGCATCTCCTCTCCCGATGACATCGGGGTGCGCATCGCGCCGACCACGATGGTGCTGGAGCTGAAAGAAACCAAACAGAGCTACACCTTCACCGGCATCACCTCACCGCCCGTGCCCTCGTTGCTGCGCGGTTTCTCTGCGCCGGTCGTGCTTGACTACGACTACAGTGACGATCAGCTGGCATTCCTTCTTGCGCACGACAGCGATCCCTTTAACCGCTGGGAAGCCGGACAGCGGCTGGCAACGCGTCGTTTGCTGCAACTCGCTGACACGGACATTGCGGCTGATTTTTCCTATACCCCAAGCGCTCAAGACCGACTGCTGTCCAGCGCGCTGGGAAAGCTGTTGCGCGATGTATCGCTGGACGCTGCTTTCAGAGACCTGGTGCTGACGCTGCCTTCCGAGACGATGCTGGCTGAAGAGGTAGAGGTGATCGATCCGCAGGCACTGCATCGCGCGCGGCGCGCATTGCGCAAATATCTTGCGCAAACCTTGCGCGCAGATTTTTTGGAGGCCTACCAGAAGAACCATACGCCCGGTGCTTATCGACCCGACCCTCTGTCGGCCGGGAGGCGGGCATTGCGCAACAATGCGATGGGCTATTTGTCCGAGCTGAATGACAGTACGGCACACAAGCTGATGCAAGACCAACTTGATCATGCGTCCAACATGACGGATCGCATCGCAGCACTAGGCTCGATGGTCCATCATTCAGCACCAGGTGTCGATCAGGCCTTGCATGATTTCTACACCGATTTCGAGAGTGATGCGCTGGTAATTGATAAGTGGTTCAGCCTCCAGGCGTCTTCGCCCGGTACCGATGTCGTAGCAGTTCGTCAGCTGATGAAGCATTCTGCATTTACCCTGAAAAACCCGAACCGCGCACGCAGCTTGATCTTCGTTTTTTGCAGTGGCAATCCAGCACAATTTCATGCGCCCGATGGCAGCGGCCATGTCTTCTGGGCTGAGCAGGTGCTTGCACTTGATGCGATCAATCCGCAAGTGGCGGCTCGCCTCGCGCGCAGCATGGACCGTTGGCGCAAATTTACACCGGCACTGCAAGTCAGCATGCGCGCTGCGCTGGAGCGGGTATCGTCCAAGCGCAAGCTGTCGAACGATGTCGCAGAGGTGCTTGGCAAGGCGCTCTCGAATTAACTAAAAAAACCAAAGGTCGCCATGAAACGAATCAGTCTTACCCGCTACCTTATCGAGGAACAGCGAGACAATAACTCGATTCCTGCCGAATTACGGCTGCTGATTGAAGTGGTTGCGCGTGCGTGCAAAACGATCAGTCACTCCGTCAGCAAAGGCGCGCTGGGAGATGTGTTGGGTGCTGCCAATACGGAGAATGTGCAGGGAGAGATACAAAAAAAACTTGACATCATCTCCAATGAGATACTGCTCGAAGCGAACGAATGGGGTGGCCATCTCGCGGCGATGGCGTCGGAAGAAATGGAGAGCTTTCACCCGATACCGAACCGTTATCCCAAGGGCGAGTATATGCTGCTGTTCGATCCGCTCGATGGCTCGTCGAACATCGATGTGAACGTATCGATAGGAACGATTTTCTCGGTGCTGAAGGCGCCTGAGGGAATGCAAGAGCCGACCGAGAAGGATTTCCTGCAGCCGGGTACTCGGCAGGTAGCCGCCGGCTACGCGGTGTATGGCCCGCAGACAGTGCTCGTGCTCACCACCGGCAATGGTGTCCATGCATTCACGCTGGATCGCGAAATGGGTTCGTGGGTGATGACCCAGCGTGACATCAAGATACCTGCCGACACGGCCGAGTACGCCATCAATGCTTCCAATGCCCGCCACTGGTATCCACCGGTGAAACGCTACATCAGTGAGCTCGAGGCTGGCAAGACCGGCCCGCGCGGCAAGAATTTCAACATGCGCTGGATAGCTTCCATGGTGGCTGACGTGCACCGTATCTTGAACAGAGGCGGAATTTTCATGTACCCCGCGGATGAGCGTGAGCCAGACAAACCCGGCAAGCTGCGTCTGCTCTACGAAGCCAACCCCATGTCCTTGCTTATCGAGCAGGCGGGTGGAGCGGCAACCAATGGCAACATGCGCATCCTGGACATTCAGCCCACTAAGCTGCATGAGCGCGTCGCGGTTTTCCTCGGATCCAAGAATGAAGTGGAGCTGGTTACGCGTTATCACGCGGAACAGAGCTGAGCACTTGGCTGGCGCAGAGGGGCGTCTTGCAAGCTGCCCAGCCGATGGTTGTCGAGAGTGGCTTGAATTTTTTGTTAAAATGCGGGGCTACGCTGATGTAGCTCAGTTGGTAGAGCAACTGATTCGTAATCAGTAGGTCGGAGGTTCGATTCCTCTCATCAGCACCAAAGTCCCAAACGAAAAGCCCGGTTCCTTGACTGGGCTTTTTGCTTTCTGTGAAAGCACGGAG
>JBEDGK010000304.1:0-6669 GCA_041174665.1 Pseudomonadota bacterium | reverse complement strand
CGCCTTGCGCAAACTCGCCCTCATAGCGGTCGCCATTTCGGTATAGCCAGACGCCCTTGCCGGTGATCTTGTCCTTCGCATACTCACCCACATATTTTTCGCCGGTCGCGAAACGATACTCACCCTGTCCGTGCTTGGCACTGTCGTTGAATTCACCCACGTAAACATCGCCGTTGCGGTAGGCATGCGTGCCGTGTCCGGTGATCCTGCCCTGAGTGAATTCGCCGCGATATTTTTCGCCATTGGCAAAGCTCAGCGAGCCCTGACCGTTCTTCACATCGTCGAAAAACTGGCCTTCGTACCGACTGCCACTCGGGAAGGAGTACACACCCTCGCCATGCTTGAGACCATTCCGCACATCGCCGACATAGTTGTCCGGCATTTTTGGCGCGGGGGGCGGCGGTGGCGGCGAGGCGCAGGCAGAGAGAAACAGGGCCGCAGTGGTCAGGATTACTCGGGTCGTTTTCATCATTCGGCTTGTCTCGTCCGTTAACGAGTCAGTAATAATAATTAACCAATTGATGATAAACAGAATAACTCGCGAACTTTAATTTTTCAGGTGTAAATTTCCAAGTAGGTAACTGTGCTAGTATCTCCCCCGCTCTATCCGGGCCAGTTCGGTATTGGTCCATTCCAAATTTTTTCGATTTCGATGTCGGATCCAAGACAAAGCATAAATAAAATGAAAACGATGAAAATGACCAAAACGCTTTTCACCGTTGGCTGCTTCCTGCCGGCGCTTGCCCTTGCCAATGACGTGCGGGGAAATGGATTGAGCTATGACTACGTGGGTATCGGCTATGCGCAAGTGCGCCCGACGACGGCGCTGCGCGGCAGTCTGATGGGTGTCACGATCGAAGGCAGCAAACTGGTGCATGAAAACTTTTTTGTGCAGGGCGCCTACCTCGACACCTCAGCGGAGAAATGGAAATTCCGTGGTATCGAATTCAACACTGACTGGGATTACAAGCAAACGCAAATCAGCGTTGGCTACCGACAGGCACTGAAGTCAGACACCGACTTGATCGCGACAGTGGGTTTGGTCAACGGAAAATCACGGATCGAACAAGTGACCAACACCAGCGACCGGATATTTCCTGTTACCGTTGGCGTGAAATCGCGCTTGACCGAGACGCTGCAAGGCAGCGCGGAGGGATTAATCGTGGAAGGAAATTTCGGCTACCTGCTCAACCTTCAGTACAAGATCAGCGATATCTACGCGCTCGGCGGCTACCTCAGGCATGACAAGGACAGCGATCTGTATGCGCTGACCGTGAGATTGCTTTTCTGATCTGTCTTACTTCAGCTTCCGCTCGCACTCCTTTCTCACCTGCTCGCGCGCCTTGATATAGGCGCTGCGATCGCCGCCATCGGCGGGAAGCTTTCTCTCCAATCCCTGCTTCATGCAGGCTTCCATCGGATCGACTGAGCAAGCACCGAGAATGAGCGCGAGTAAAAAAGCCCCAGCTCGTTTCATGATCACCTCCCCATTACTGATATTCATCCGTCAAGCGGCAGCCAGACGCCTTCGATGCACCATCTGATAGAGCATCGGCAAGACCAACAAGGTCAATAGCGTCGATGAGAGTATGCCGCCGATAACCACCGTAGCCAGCGGTCGCTGAACTTCGGCACCCGTTCCTGTCGCGATCGCCATCGGCAAGAAACCCAGCGAGGCGACCAGTGCCGTCATCAGCACAGGACGCAAGCGAGTCATCGTGCCCTCTCGAATCGCATCGTCAAGCGAGAGCCGCTGCTCCTCAAGGCTGCGAATGAAAGAGATCAGCACCAGCCCGTTGAGGACGGCAACCCCCGAGAGTGCGATAAAACCGACTGACGCCGAGATAGAAAACGGAATATCACGTAGCCAGAGCGCCAGAACCCCGCCCGTCAGCGCAAACGGGATGCCGGTAAACACCAGCATGCCATCGCGAATATTGCCGAACATCGCAAACAGCAGCACAAACACCATGAACAAGGCCACAGGCACGACCAGCTTCAGGCGCTCGGTGGCCGATTGCAAGTTCTCGAACGCGCCACCCCAGAGCGTCCAGTAACCGGTCGGCAGCTGCACCTTCTGCAAGGCCTGCTCGGCCTCGCCGACGAAGGAACCGATATCCCTGCCGCGTACATTGGAAGTGACCACGACACGCCGCTTGCCATTCTCGCGGCTGATCTGGTTCGGCCCGGGCGCCAGTTCCAGTGTCGCGATCTCGGACAGCTGTATGAAGCCGCGACGGTTCTGGCTGTCCGCCAAGGGCAAGGTGATGGGCAAACGCTTGATCGCTTCCAGATCGGTGCGCAGGCTTTCGGGCAGACGCACGATAATCTCGAAACGACGGTCGCCCTCGAACAGCGTGCCAGCGGTCGCGCCACCGACGGCCGCAGCCACCACGTCCTGAACTTCGGTCACATTGAGCCCATAGCGCGCGGCCTTCTGCCGATCGACATGCACGGTCAGCACGGGTAACCCGGTGGTCTGCTCTACCTTCACCTCAGACGAGCCCGGTACCTGTCGAAGCACCGCTGCCGCATCTTCGGCCAGCCGGTGCAGCGTGTCCATGTCATCGCCAAAGATCTTGACTGCGACATCGCTGCGCACACCGGAAATCAGCTCATTGAAGCGCAGCTGAATCGGCTGGGAGAAATCATAGTTATTGCCCGGGATCTTCCACACCGTCGCGCTGATTTCTTGCAGCAGCTGATCGCGGCTCTTTGATGGGTTCGGCCATTGCTCAACGGGCTTGAGCATGATGTAGCCATCCGACAGACTGGGCGGCATCGGATCAGTGGCAATCTCTGCCGTGCCGATACGGGTAAACACACGCTCGATCTCGGGGAATTTCTGTTTCAGTGTGCGCTCGATATGCTTTTGCATGTCCACCGCCTGCGACAGACTGACGCCCGGCGCGCGTATGGTCTGAAATGCGAAATCGCCCTCGTTCAGATTAGGCACGAACTCGCTGCCCATGCGTGTCATCAGCAACACACTGAGAATCACTGAAACAGCAGCAAAGCTCAGCACAACGGGTTTAGCTGCCATGGCCTTGTCATAGATCGGACCGTACCAGCGGCGTGCAGCGACCATGAGGAAGTTCTCTTTCTCTTGTATGCGGCCGGTGACAAACATGGCCACGGCAGCGGGCACAAAGGTCACCGACAAAATGATCGCTCCGATAAGCGCGGCAACGACGGTGAAGGCCATGGGATGGAACATCTTGCCTTCGACGCCAGACAAGGCAAAGATCGGCAGGTATACCACCATGATGATGAACTGGCCGAATAACAGCGGCCGGCGCGACTCTTGCGCCGCCTCGAACACTTCTTCAAATCGCTCTTCACGCGTCAGCGGCCTGCCAAGCTTCTGCTGCGCATGCGCCAGCCGTCGTATGCAATTCTCTACGATCACCACCGCGCCATCGACAATGATGCCAAAGTCCAGCGCACCCAGACTCATCAGGTTTGCACTGACCTGATACTGGACCATACCGGTGAAGGTAAACAGCATCGACAACGGTATTACCGCTGCCGTGATGATCGCCGCGCGAAGATTCCCCAAAAAAACGAAGAGCACGACGATCACCAGAATCGCGCCCTCGATCAGGTTATTGCGAACGGTGCGTATCGCCTTGTCAACCAGGTTGGTGCGGTCATACACGGTGATCACATGCACGCCCTTTGGCAGATTGCGATTGATCTCAGCCATCTTGCGGTCGACCGCTTGGGAAACCACGCGACTGTTCTGCCCCATCAGCATGAACACGGTACCCAGCACTACTTCACGGCCATCTTCTGTGGCCGCACCTGTGCGCAGCTCGCGACCGATGGCGACCTCGCCCACATCGCGCACCCGTACCGGCACGCCATTGACGTTCTTGATCACGACATCGCGAAGATCATCCAGCGTGCGCAGCTGACCGGGAGCACGCACCAGATACTGTTCACCACGTTTCTCGATATAGCCCGCGCCGGTGTTGTGATTGTTGCGATCGACAGCAGCCACCAAATCGGATAACGAGACGCCGAGCGAAGCGAGCCGCTCGGGATTCGGCGCGATGTGATATTCCTTGACAAAGCCGCCGATGGAATTGATCTCGGTAACACCGGGCACGTTGCGCAATTGCGGCTTGATCACCCAATCCTGTATCTCGCGCAACTCGGTGTCGGTATAGCTGCTGCCATCGGGCTTGCGCGCCTCTTTGTCAGCTTCCACAGTCCACAGATAGATCTCGCCCAGGCCAGTCGCGATCGGTCCCATTTCTGGGGTCAGTCCGGGGGGCAGCTTGTCGCGCGCCTGCGAGATACGCTCATTGACCAATTGTCGCGCGAAAAAAATATCGGTACCTTCATCAAAGATCACCGTCACCTGCGAGAGACCATAGCGCGATAGCGAGCGTGTCTGCTGCAAGTTGGGCAAACCCGCCATCACGATTTCGATCGGAAAAGTCACGCGCTGCTCGGCCTCCAGCGGCGAATAGCCGGGTGCCTGCGTGTTGATCTGTACCTGCACGTTCGTGATGTCAGGCACGGCATCGATGGGCAGGCGCTGGTAGCTGTAGATGCCCGCCATCGCCACGCCTACCGCACCGAGCAGGATCAGCAGCCGCTGCGCGATGGAAAAGCGTATCAGTCTCTCGAACATGATCAGTTCATCCCGCTCAGTAGCCGTCTTCCGAGGCGAGCTTGGACAGCTCGGACTTCAGTATGTAACTGCCCTTGCCGGCGTACCGAGTGCCAGGCGGCAGACCCTCGATGATTTCAATACTCCGACCGTCAGTCATACCGAGCTTCACCGCGCGTGGAACGAAGCTGTTCTCATTGCGAATGAAGACGACAGGCTGAGTGCCCAGCGTTTGAATGGCCTCGCTGTCGACAGCAACTGGGACCTGCACATCGGAAGCGTTCACCTCCACAGTCACAAACAGGCCGGGACGCCAGGCGCCTTGGGGGTTCGCGAGCAGAATGCGTGCTTTCGCCATGCGCGTTTGCTCGCCCACCAGCGCTCCGACAAAGGCCACCGTGCCCATCGCCTTGGCCTCGAACGCCGTTGCGCGCACGGTCAACTGACCTCCGACACGCACATGGGGCAAATCCTTTGCTGGAATGTGCACCTCGGCCCAGACGGTCGAGAGATCCGAGATGGTGAAGATCGGCGAATCCTCTTTGACGGATTCGCCGATGCTCAGATTACGCTCGACCACCAGACCATCATAGGGCGCGCGCAGCTCGAAGCGATTCAGCCCCCGCTCGCCCGTGTTCGCCCCGACCGCTGCGAGCTTCTGGCGTGCGTTCTCAAGCTCGAGCTCAGCCTCTTGCACCGAGTGCTGCGCCTGAAGATAGTCTTGCTCGGCGCTGATCTTCTGTTCCCACAGACGCTTTTCGCGTGCGTAAATCGATTGCGCATGTTCCAGTCTGCGCTCTGCCGCTTTGAGCGCTGCGCGCTGCTCGGAAATCATCTGGCTAGAGAGCACGGCGAGCAATTGACCTTTCTTCACGATCTGCCCCGTCGACACGAGTACGGAATCTGCCACACCGGGCACACGGGGTACGACATGCACGGTGCGGTCGTCATTGAGCTGTATCTCGCCGGGGAATTGCAGCACCGTCGCAATCCGCACCGGGCCGGCAGCGCCGATCTCTATCGCTGCGGCCTTGATCTGCTCATCGTCCATCACTACTTTGGGCTGCTCGCGCTGCGCCGGCTCGACCGATTTCTGTGCGTCGCCAGGTCCATCATCATCGAAGGGATTATTATCTGCACCCTTGTCCGACAGCAGTATCATCGCGGCCAGCAGCACACCGACTGCGATAATCACCGCAATGGCCAACCACTGACCCTTGCTGATGCCCTTGCCGCTCCCGAGTCCCGGATCATTGAATGTCATGGTTATTCTCTCGATGATGAAGTCACAGGATCGGCACTTACCTGCCCGAGCAGACTTTCCAGTTCTGTCTGTGCACGATGAAACGCCGCTAGCGCCGTCAGGTACTGCGATTTGGCACTGAAATAGGTACGCTGCGCATCAAGTACCTCAAGGAAGCTGAACTTCCCGTTTTCAAAGCCGATGGTCGCCGCTTCATACGCAGACTGGGCACCAGGCACCAGATCCCGGCGCAGTAGCTCCACCTCGTCGCGCCGCGCACCGACACGCTCGAGTGCTTGCAAGGCCTCGCTGGAGAGGCTCACGCGCACGGCGCGCAATTCTTCGCGTGCCTTATCCTCGCGACGCAGCGCTTCCAGCAAATTACCCTGATTGCGATTGAACACTGGCAGCGGTACTTTGACACCAACCAGCACCTGATCACCGCTGAGGGTCTCCTGGCGTTTCATGCCGAGGCTGAAACTGACGTCCGGTACCGCGCGTCTCTGCTCAAGGCTGACCAGCGAGCGCCGGCGCTCCAGCTCGCGCTGTGCGCGCTCGAGCAAGGGTGAGGCTGCCAATCGCCGCTGCACCACCTCGAGATCGGGCGAGGCCATCAGCCGGTCCAGTTCACCAGACACTTCGGTAAACCGTGGCTCCGGATTGCCCCACAGCCCGGACAGACGATGCCGTGCATTTCTCAGCTGGCTTTCAGCCTGCAGCAGCGACACGCGAACGCCAGCCTCGGCGACGCGGGCGCGGGTTTCTTCGACGGGTGATACCTTGCCCGCGGTGACCCGCTTGGAAG
>JBEDGK010000303.1:0-8654 GCA_041174665.1 Pseudomonadota bacterium | reverse complement strand
GTGTGCGAACCTGAGTAGCGCCGAGGCGACCTCCCTGAACGGAGAAAAATTACTGAATTATCTTCGTGGTCACTATGTTTTCGAAGATCGATTGGGTAACGGTACTCGATTTTTCCGGAGGCGTGAGCACGTGTTGGGTGCGGTGGTCAATGCGCAGCCTTTGTACGTAGGTCGGCCCGCATTTCGCTATGCCGATGACAACTATGGCGAATTTCGCGACAGAATACAGTTCAATCGAAAGAGTACTGTCTATGTCGCAGCAAATGATGGCATGTTGCACTCATTTGACGCAGCAACGGGCGAGGAAAACTGGGCTTTCATTCCTGCTGCGGTGTTGCCGGGCATGTATCGGTACGCTGACACACAATTCGGCCAACAATTTTCTTACCTGCTTGATGGAACGCCGGTAGCAGGCGATGTTTGCCCATCCACTGTCGTTGCGAGCGAGGCGACAGGTGCTGCAAGTAATACGGTAACCCGTTGCGCGGCAGAGCAGTGGCGAACCATACTGGTTGGCGGTCTGGGCGCAGCCGGACGCGAGTTTTATGCACTGGATATCACTGACCCCGACGCTCCCAAAGCTTTGTGGCGCTTTGGCGTCGCACAGTCAGATGACGTTGGCTATGCAGTGGGCAGACCGGTGATCACCAAGCGTCGAGATGGTCGCTGGGTTGTCTTCCTCACCTCCGGCTACAACAATATCAATCCCGGTTCTGGTCAGGCGTATTTATTTGTGCTGGATGCCTACACCGGTCGATTACTGCAAAAGATAGGCACCGGTGCTGGCAGCACCACAGACCCAGCCGGGCTGGCGCAGATCAATGGCTGGGTAGAGAATTTGATGGATAACACCACCGTCCACCTGTACGGTGGCGATATGCTCGGCAATATCTGGCGCTTTGATGTGGACACTCCCTACCCAGCTGACGGTAGCAATGCAGTCAGACTGGCACAGCTGGTTCGCAACAGCGTTAGCCAGCCGGTCACTACCCGTCCGGAGTTATACGAGGTCCGCGTCGGAGCACAGCGAAGTATCGCAGTCACCGTGGGTACCGGCAGTTATCTTGGTCTTGACGATGCCCGAGATCTCGCCGTGCAAAGCATTTACAGTTTTCGTGATGACCTCAGTCAGTCCGGCTATGGCGATGTGCGCAGTAAGCTGGTTGAGCAAACACTAGTCCCGGTACCGGGCAATGGCGCAGCGCGTACCGTCAGCACGAGGCCCGTCGACTGGAGCAGCGCTTCGTCCAAGCCCGGCTGGTTCCTCGACTTGCTGGTGAACGGCAGGCTCAGCGGTGAGCGCGTTACTCTCGACCCGGACCAGCAGCAAGGTATCTTGCGTATCCTGACCAATACACCCGATGCCACCGCCTGTCGCCCGGGTGCCGAGAGCTGGATCTATGAAATCGACTATCTGACCGGCGCCTATATTCCGAACACCCAGGGTGGCGTCGTTGCCCGGCGGGTTGCTGCCAGCGCACTGTCAGCCGGCGCGCGCACCCTCAAGCTGGGCGAGAAGATCGTCACGCTGATAACAGATGAACGCGGAGGCCTCAGCACGGTGCAAGGACTTGCGCCAACCCCAACAGTGAACCCGGTCAGACGAGTATCGTGGCGTGAGCTGGACGAATAAGCAACGGCTATCGCTCGCGGGGGCAGCAGGCGTCCAGGTCGTATTGTTTTGGATATTTTTTCATCGGGCCGTTTATCTGCCAGCCCTGCCAAACGATGGACGTCAGATCAGTATTGTGCAGACTCAACTGACGGAGCGGGTCGATACGTCCTCAACGATTTCGCATTCGTCAGCTTACGTTTTGTCAAAGGTGGCGAGTCATTCTCATGCCAAGCTGACGATTCCAGACATACAGCCCGCCCATCGCTCAACCGACCAGGAATTTCTGTCCAACGCAGACTATCTTCCCGCAGCGATGCTGACAGACAAGCCATCCGTGGTGATCGACATCGATCCGGATCTATCTTGGCGCTTTGCGTTCATCCGGCCACAGTCGCTAACGCTATGCTTGTTGATCAATGAATACGGCGATGTCGATCGCGTGCTACTGGCAGGGCCGCTTGCGGCCGAGGCTTCTGCCGAGGCATTGCCGCCGGTGCTGCTGGAAGAACTCATGCAGCGTTTTCGCGAAACCCGTTTCCTTCCGGGTCGTCTGCATGGGCAGGCAGTGCGCAGCGCACTGACTATTCGGGTGTCGCTGGGTACCTGAAGAATTACTTCACACAAGACCTGCGTAGTCAGGTTGCCGGAGGAAAGTCATGAGTACTGGTCCACAGACGCCTGTCGCCCCGATGCGCACCGAACATGACAGCTTTGGCGAGATTGCGGTGCCTATCGGCGTCCTGTGGGGAGCGCAGACACAGCGCGCGCTGCTGCATTTCGCCATTTCTGCGGAGCGCATGCCAGTTGCCCTGATCAAGGCGCTAGCCAGAGTCAAGCGTGCCGCAGCCATCGTCAATCGCGATCTCGGCAGGCTGGAGCCCGCTCTCGCCGGAGCCATTGTGACAGCCGCTGACGAAGTGATCGCCGGGGAGCATGACGACGAGTTTCCACTGTCCGTCTGGCAGACCGGTTCTGGCACCCAGACCCACATGAACATGAACGAAGTGCTGGCCAATCGAGCCTCGGAATACCTCGGCGGCGGCCACGGCGAGCAGCGACTCCTGCATCCTAACGATCATGTCAACCTGGGTCAGTCATCCAATGATGTCTTTCCGACAGCGATGCATGTGGCAGCCGCACTGGCCATTCATGAGCAGCTGCTTCCTGCATTGGATGAACTGCAGGATGCTATCCGGGAAAAATCGCAAGAGTTTGCGCAAATCATCAAGACAGGTCGAACACACCTGCAAGATGCTACGCCGCTTACGCTGGGGCAGGAGTTTTCCGGTTATGTCGCGCAACTTGGGCAGGCGAGCCAGGCGATACGTGCCGCAGTACCCGGACTTCATGCACTCGCCATCGGTGGAACCGCTGTCGGTACCGGGCTGAACACGCCGACAAGCTTTGGCAAACGTGTTGCTGCCGTGCTGGCCGCTGATTGTGGCTTGGCATTCGTCAGCGCCGAGAACAAGTTTGCAGCACTGGCGGGTCATGAGGCCGTGGTGATCGCTCATGGTGCGCTGCGCGCGCTGGCGTGTGCGCTCAACAAGATCGCCAATGATATTCGCTGGTTGTCTTCCGGGCCACGTTGCGGTCTGGGCGAAATTCACCTGCCCGAGAATGAGCCTGGCAGCTCCATCATGCCGGGCAAGGTCAATCCCACGCAATGCGAAGCCGTGATGATGATCTGCACACAGGTGATCGCCAATGATCTTGCCATCAGCATTGCGGCCAGTTCGGGTAATTTCGAGCTCAATGTCAGCAAGCCGCTGATAGCGCATGCCTGTCTGCAAAGCCTGAGGTTACTGATCGACGGCATGCGCAGTTTCCATCGCTATTGCATTGCTGGCATTCGCGCCGATGAGTCTCGGATCGCAGAACAGCTTTCCTCATCATTGATGCTGGTGACGGCGCTGGTGCCTTATCTAGGCTATGACGCCGCCGCCGCCGTTGCGCATGATGCCCACCTTCGTCGCGTCAGTCTCAAAGACGCCGCACTGGCCTCAGGCTTGCTGAGCGCAGAGCAGTTCGATCAGTGGGTAAGACCCTCCGACATGATCCATTCGCTGCCGGAATGAAGGATGCGTACTACCGCTGCGCACCGCGCTGGTAGAGATTAACAATCGCCAGCAAAATGACTGATCCCAGCAAGGACACTACCAGCGATCCGATGCTGAAGTCGTTCTGATTGATGGTTCCAGTGCCGAACAGCGGTGCGATCAGCCAGCCACCCAGCAGCGCACCGATGACGCCGACCACCACATTCAAGAGTATCCCTTGCTGCGCATTGGTGCGCATGATGATGCTCGCAACCCAGCCCAATATCCCGCCCACCACGATCCAGATGATGAAGTTCATGTCGTCTCTCCAGTCAACTCAAAAAGTAAAACCATGCCCTTGTCCGACGTGAGAGTTAGGCAGGCAGGCGGCCGACTGGTTCACCGAGCTTGGTTTGTCCGTCGGAGAGGGTCAGGGCGAGGGGGGCGAAGTCGGGCCGGCGTGGCAGCAATTGCCGGGAAGATGCACAATATGCGTTGTGAGCAGTTCGGTTCGTGCGATATCAGCGGCCAGGGCTGCCATTACCGCGACTATCACCAAATCAAAGGAAGGCCATGTCCGGCAAAACAATCTCAATTGCGCTGTCCGTCGTGATCGCATCAACCGCCACGCTGGCGCTGGCGGCTGCGCTGAAGATCGATACGGCAAAAAGCTCGGTTTCTGCAGTTTTCAAGCAGATGGGTGTGCCGGTCGAGGCGAAGTTCACCCGCTTCTCTGCACAGGTCAGCTTTGATCAAGCCAAGCCGCAGGAAGGCAAGGCAAGCGTCGAGATCGATATTCCCAGCTTCGATCTGGGTGATCCAGACTACAACCGCGAGGTACAGAAAAAGGAGTGGTTCAATGGTAGCCAGTTTCCGAAAGCGAGCTTCGTGTCCACGCGCATTCAGGCAACAGCGCCGGGTAAACTGGAAGTCAGTGGCAAACTGACCATCAAGGGAAAATCAGCCGATGTCAGTTTCCCGCTGAGCGTCAAGAAAGAAGGCGACCAGCAAGTATTTGAAGGCAGTTTACCCATCAAGCGGCTGACTTTTGCCATTGGTGAGGGTGAATGGAAGGACACCAGTATCGTGGCCGATGAAGTCATCATCAAGTTTCGCGTGGCAGGCCGCTGAGTGTGCTGAGTGCACCGAGTGCACTGAGTGCGCCGTAGATATCCCCAGTATCAATAACAACCATCCCTGATCAGGAGTAGCGATGAGACTCACCGCAAAGCAATTCACGACCATGGTAGGCATGCTGGCATTGTTGATGAGCGCGTCAGTTGTTCAGGCGCAAAGCTACAATATTGACCCCGGCCACACCTATCCCAGCTTCGAGGCAGATCACTTGGGTTTGTCCTTCTGGCGTGGCAAGTTCACCAAGACCACGGGCAAAGTCGTGCTCGATCGAGGTTCATCGGCTGGCGGCAGCATCGACATCACGATTGATGCGAGCACGATAGATTTTGGTCACGCAAAAATGAACGAAAATGCGCGTGGCAAAGACATGTTCAACGTTGAGCAATTCCCTACGGTCACCTACAAGAGCCGCGCACTGAAATTCGAAGGTGAGAAATTGGTGGCGGTGGAAGGTGACATGACGCTGCTGGGTGTGACCAAGCCCATGTCCCTGAAAGTAACGCACTTTAAGTGTGCGATGCATGCCATGCTCAAGCGCGAAGTCTGCGGGGTCGATGCATCCGCGCGCTTCGACCGAAGTGACTACGGTCTGAGCTACGGCGTGCCCCGCTTCTCGCCTGAAGTCAAATTGCAGATACAGGCGGAAGCGATACGGGCAGACTGAGGCGCTGCCAATTTAACGCAGGCAGATCTCAGGACATGTTGCCATGGTTGCTATTAGAAACACGTCGTTTAGTGTGAAGCTCCCGGCCGGCGCGTTTGCCCGCCGGCGGCGTGGTCGGATACCTGATTCGACTCATAAGCTTTCATCTTTAATGCAAGATCCTGCAAATTGATGCTGGATGAGCGGACTTTAGGAAACAATTGTTCCTCCTCGACAGTGATGTGTGACAGTATCGTTTGCTGTAACTGCTGCATCAGTTTGTCGTATTCCTCGGCCCCCGGTGTGAGCGCTTGCAGTTGTGTGATCAGTTCGTCGGCTCGTTCATGATCGGTTTCGCAGCGGTCGATCAAATCCGTGTCGAGTTCTCGTACGCGCGGGTAGAACACAGCCTCTTCTAGCGAAATATGCATTTGCAGCGCTTCGCAAAGCTGAGGGCCCGCCAGGGTTTTGACCTGCATATCTTGGGTTTCTAGATATCGATGCATCAGTTTCTTGACGAATTCATGGTCTTGCATCAAGCCTTGCGTCGGATCATTGGAAGGAAAATTTCCTTGCTGACGCGCTTCAATCATCTGGTTAGCCATGCTCATCTCCTGTGGTGGAAGTCGCCGGACGGTTCACAGCCATCGGACCCGACCCGGCGTAAAAAAAATTCGACGCCAGAAGCCGCGTAAAATTCCCGACATCGGCCTGATTAAGCAAGGAGATTGATATGCACTTTCTGGGAATATCCGGCAGTTTGCGCCGGCAATCGCTGAACACGGCGGCGTTACGCGCCTGCGCCGGGCTGCTGCCCCCGGGCGTCACGATGGATCTGGCAGATATCTCGGCCATACCGCTGTATAACGAAGAGATTCGTGAACAAGGGCTGCCAGCATCGGTGCAGACACTGCGAGAGCAGATCCTGAGAGCGGATGCGCTGGTGATCGCCACGCCGGAGTACAACTATTCCATGCCGGGCGTACTGAAAAACGCGATCGACTGGGCATCGCGACCGCCGTCCCAACCTTTCGAGGGTAAACCGATCGCGCTGATGAGTGCATCACCGGGTGGTTTTGGTGGTGCTCGCGCGCAGTACCAGCTGCGGCAAGTGTTCATTTATCTCAATGGCCTGATTCTCAACCGGCCCGAGGCCATGATCTCTGCTGCGCACACCAAATTTGATGCGCAAGGCGAGCTGACCGACCCAACTGCTGCTGATCAGCTCAAGGCCTTGCTGGCGGCGCTGGCTGACTGGACCCGTCTGATCTCTACAGGGCAGGCTGCCGTCGGCAAGGGACAGTCATGATGCGCAAGGCACTGCTGACTCGCTTGCTGCCGGCGCTGGCCACGCTATTGATATCGCAGCAGACGCTTGCGCAGATCATCGATCTCTCCTCTGGCAAGGAATTGTCTGAGCAGGCACTCGTCGAGCGTCTTGGGGTGGCGGACATCGTGCTGCTGGGTGAATTGCATGACAATCGCCTTCATCATGCGTTGCGGGGTCAGCTGATTGCGCATCTCGCAGGCAAAGGCCGCACCGTCGTCGCTGAGCACCTGCCCCAAGGTGGGCCGGTGAGCTTTCTCTCCGATACGCGTACCGATCTGGTAACGGCGGGTTTCGATCCTGTCGGCTGGGACTGGCCCACGCACGAAAAACTCTACGAACAGATACGCGCCAGCGGAACGCCGCTCGTCGGCGGTAACCTGCCCAGAGAGCAGTCGCGGCAAATCTTCATGCAGGGCGTTACCGCGCTTCCCGACCGCATGGCGCAGACCTATGAAAAATCTCGGCTTGATGCAGCTGCAGAAAAAACCCTGAATCGCGATCTGATTGATGGCCATTGCGGCAAATTACCCGACCGTTATCAGTCACGTATGCGTTTCGCGCAGCGTGTTACCGACATCACGCTCGCGCACACGCTGCTTGACTACCGTCCTGCCGTACTCGTCGCTGGCAACGGACATGTGCGCAAGGACTACGGTGTGCCGCAGGTGATCGCCGCCACCGCGCCGCAGCTCCGCCAGATCAGCGTCGGTTTTATCGAGGGCAGCGCCGATTCGCGGGAACTGATAAAGTCTCTTGGCGGGCAGTATGATGTTGTCTGGCTGACCGAGCGGGCTGAGCGCAAGGATCCCTGCGAGAATTTTGATCTCAAGTAGCTCCCTACTGATCCAATCAAGGTTTTTCAGTTTTTCACTACCCACAAAAACAAAATCACCAGAGATTCAGCATGTTCAAATCCTTCTTCATGTCCCGGCAGTGGGCGTTGTGGGCTTGGCCCGGCGCGGTGCTGATTTTCTTCGGTACCTGGTACCAGGTGCAGATCGACGTCAAGATCAATGACTGGTTTGGCGGTTTTTATGATGTCGTGCAAAAGGCGCTGAGTAAGCCTGGCGAGGTCACACTGCCGGAGTTTTTTGGTTTTCTCTTGAGCTTCGGTGAACTCGCGGGTACTTATGTGCTGGTGGCAGTGCTGTTAGGTTTCTATACCAAGCACTGGGTCTTCCGCTGGCGGCATGCGATGAATGACTTCTACGTGTCGCACTGGCATACCCTCAGGCAGATCGAGGGAGCGAGCCAGCGTGTTCAAGAAGACACCAAGCGCTTCGCAACCATCATGGAAACGCTCGGTTCGAACATGATGGATGCCATCATGACCTTGTTCGCTTTTCTACCGATACTCTGGGGGCTATCGAAAAAAGTCAGTGAAGTCCCGTTGCTTGGTGAGGTCGAGCATGCGCTGGTCTACGTCGCCATTCTGTTCGCCTTGCTGGGCACGGTCGCCCTGGCGCTGATCGGCATCAAGCTGCCTGGACTGGAATTCAACAACCAGCGCGTCGAGGCAGCGTATCGTAAAGAACTGGTGCACGCGGAAGATGATCCCGCACGCGGTGCTGAACCAGTCGTGAAAGATTTGTTCTCTCAAGTACGTCAGAATTATTTCCGTTTGTTCTTTCACTACATGTATTTTGACATCGCCAAGTTCAGCTATCTGCAGTTCGGCGTATTGGTGCCGTACATTGCACTGGGCCCGACCGTGGTAGCCGGCGCGATCACACTGGGCGTGATGCAGCAGATCGTGCGCGCATTCGGACGCGTTGAGATGTCGTTCCAGTTTCTTGTGCGCAGCTGGAGCACGATTGTCGAGCTGATTTCTGTCTATAAGCGTCTTCGTGCTTTTGAGGCTCAGATAGATATTCTCGAAATGGAAAAACG
>JBEDGK010000302.1:0-4472 GCA_041174665.1 Pseudomonadota bacterium | reverse complement strand
GGAATCCACGGAAGAAGAACTGCATCTGCTCATGCACCATGGTGTGACGGGTCACGGTGTCGACAAACTGCTTTTTCTCGGTGGCGTTGGGCAGCTCGCCGTTGAGCAGCAAATAGCAGGTTTCCAGGAAATCGCAATTGACGGCCAGTTGCTCTATGGGATAGCCACGGTACAGCAGCTCGCCCTTGTCGCCATCGATATAGGTGATGGTCGAGTTGCAGGCAGCGGTCGACATGAAACCGGGGTCATAGGTGAACTTGCCGGTGGCACCATAGAGCTTGCGGATATCGATGACATCGGGGCCGATAGAACCCTGATACACCGGGAACTCGACCGATGGCGAACCGTCGGAGAAAGATAGCGTGGCTTTGGTATCGGATTGGGTCATGGCTCTACCTTTGAATCATAAAGAATAATCAATCATGCAAATCGTTCTCGAGACTGTGCGCCTTCCTTGCTGCCTTTGTCTGCGTCAAGCTTCCCGCAGACGCTTGAGCAATGCCATCACATGAGGAAGATTCAAGCTCTCGTCGGTCTCATCCCGGCCCAGTAACAGGCTCATCAAGTCATTGTCTGGCAACTCCAGCAGACGCGTCAGCGCATCGACTTCATCATCGGAGAGCTCTGACTCATGCGCATCCAGAAAGCGTGTCAGGATCAGGTCGTTTTCGAGCAAGCCACGGCGGCTGCGCCAGCGCAGACGCGCGCGGCGAGCGGGATCGTCCTGGTGTCTTGAGCCCTCCATCGCGCTTATACCGTGCGTCGGACGAGCAGTTCCTTGATCTTGCCGATCGCCTTGTTCGGGTTGAGGCCTTTCGGGCAAACATCAACGCAATTCATGATCGAGTGGCATCGGAACAGGCGATACGGATCTTCAAGGTTATCCAGACGCTCGCCGGTAGCTTCGTCACGGCTGTCGGCGATAAATCGATAAGCCTGTAACAGCCCGGCCGGACCGACGAACTTGTCGGGATTCCACCAGAACGACGGGCAGGACGTAGAGCAGCACGCGCACAAAATGCACTCGTACAGGCCATCGAGCTCTTCGCGCTCGGCCGGCATCTGCAGACGCTCTTTCTCGGGCGGGATCGAGTCGTTGATCAAGAAGGGCTTGATCGAATGGTATTGCTTGAAGAAGTTCGTCATGTCGACGATCAGGTCGCGGATGACGGGTAACCCGGGCAGTGGCCGCAGCACGATGGGCTCGGTCAGCTCGTTCAGGTTGGTGGTGCAGGCCAGACGGTTTTTGCCATTGACATTCATTGCGTCGGAACCGCAGACCCCCTCTCGGCAGGAACGACGAAGCGCGAGCGAATCATCAACATCGGCCTTGATGCGCTGTAGCGCATCGAGCAACATCTTGTCGGTGTCCTGCAGCGTGACCGTCAGGTCCTGCATGTAGGGCTTGGCATCCTTGTCCGGATCGTAGCGATAGATCTGAAATTTGACAGTTCGGGTCATGATGTTTTCCGGGCTTAAAAGGTGCGTGCTTTCGGTTTGAAAGTTTCAACAGTGAGTGGCTTGGTTACCACCGGCTTGTAGTCGAGGCGATTGCCTTCGGAGAACCACAGCGTGTGCTTCATCCAGTGCTCATCATCGCGATGCTCATGGTCGCGATGCGCGTGTGCGCCACGCGATTCTTTGCGAGCAGCGGCGGAGACCATGGTCGCTTTCGCGGTCTCGATCAGGTTATCGAGCTCCAGCGCTTCGACGCGCGCGGTATTGAATACCTTGGATTTATCCTTGAAAGACACCTGCTTGCGTCGCTCGTCGAGCTGCATGATCTCCCTGACGCCCTCATCCAACAGCTCCTGCGTGCGGAACACGCCGCAGTAGTGCTGCATGGCAGAGCGAATATCGTTGGCAACATCCTGCACACGCTCAGAGCCGGTCGAGGCTTCGAGGTGCGCAAGGCGAGAGAGCGCGAGATCGGCGCCATCGGCCGGCAGATTCTGGTGACTCTGCTCTCTGAGCTTGCTGGCGACAATATGGTTGCCTGCCGCGCGACCGAACACCAGCAGGTCGAGCAGCGAGTTGGTACCAAGACGATTTGCGCCATGCACGGAGACACAGGCGCACTCGCCGATCGCATACAGCCCGCGCACGATTTCCTGACCGCCATTCTTCGGCGCGACCACCTGACCATGGATATTGGTCGGTATGCCACCCATCTGATAGTGAATCGTCGGCACGACGGGAATCGGCTCTTTGGTGGCATCGACGTTCGCGAACTTGTGGCCGATCTCGAGAATCGATGGCAGGCGCTTGCGTATGGTGTCGGCGCCGATGTGGCGCAGATCGAGCAGCACGTGATTTTTCTTCGGCCCGCAGCCGCGACCTTCTTTGATTTCCTGATCCATCGAGCGCGAGACAAAGTCGCGCGGCGCCAGATCTTTCAGTGTCGGCGCATAGCGTTCCATGAAACGCTCGCCTTCGCTGTTGATCAGGATGCCGCCCTCGCCGCGCACACCCTCGGTGATCAGCACGCCGGCGCCGGCTACGCCAGTCGGGTGAAACTGCCAGAATTCCATGTCTTCCAGCGGCAGGCCGGCACGCGCGGCCATGCCCATGCCATCGCCGGTGTTGATGAAGGCATTGGTCGATGCAGCCCAGATGCGACCTGCGCCACCAGTCGCAAACACCGTGGTCTTCGCTTCCAGAATCATCACGTCGCCGGTTTCCATTTCGAGTGCGACCACGCCCAGCACATCGCCGTCCTGATTGCGCACCAGATCGATCGCCATCCACTCGACAAAGAAATGCGTCTTCGCGCGCACATTGCGCTGGTACAGCGTGTGCAGCATCGCGTGACCGGTACGGTCGGCTGCAGCGCACGCACGCTGCACGGGCTTCTCTCCGAAGTTTGCCGTATGACCACCAAAAGGACGCTGATAAATCGTGCCGTCGGGATTGCGGTCGAAAGGCATGCCGAAGTGCTCCAACTCGTAGACTACTTTCGGCGCTTCACGGCACATGAATTCGATGGCGTCCTGATCACCAAGATAATCACTGCCCTTGACGGTATCGAACATATGCCAGTACCAGTTGTCCTCAGACATATTGCCGAGCGACGCGCCGATACCACCCTGCGCTGCCACGGTATGCGAGCGCGTCGGGAAGACTTTCGACAGTACGGCTACATTGAGGCCCGCCTCAGCGAGTTGCAGCGCGGCGCGCATGCCGGAGCCGCCAGCACCGACAATCACCGCATCGAAACGGCGGGAAGGAATGGAGGATTTGATCGATGCCACTTTTATACTCTCCAGAGAATCTGTACCGTCCAGCCGGCACAACCCACCAGCCAAAGGATCGTCAGTGCCTGCAGCAGCAGGCGAATCGCGACAGGCTTGACGTAATCCATCCAGATATCACGTACGCCGACCCACGCGTGGTAGTACAGGGACATGAACGTCACGAAAGCGAACAGTTTGAACCATTGTTGCGCATACAGCCCAGCCCAGCCCTCGTAGCTGAATTCCGACGCGCCAAAAAACAGCACCAGAACAACGATGGTGAATACCGCCATCACGATCGCCGTGATGCGCTGGGCCAGCCAGTCGCGCAAGCCATAGTGCGCGCCGACGACGAGACGCTTGGGTCCGATGTTATTGTCCATCTCAGAAACCTCCGAACAGTTTGAACGCGACCAGCACTGCCAGCGGCACGCTCACGAACAGCACCGAGCGCGCAGATTTGGCGGCGCTCTCTTTCGACAAGCCGATATGCAGGTCCATCACCAGATGACGAACACCTGCGCAGAAGTGATGCAAGTACGCCCACGACACCGCGAGGATCAGCAGCTTCACGAACCAGTGGCTTGCGAAACCGGACAGGTAGGCAAATGAGATCTCCGAGGTGATCGACAGGTCGAACAGATAAAGAATAAAAGGCAGCAACAGGAACATCATTGCGCCGCTGATGCGGTGAAGGATGGACACGAAGCCGGCGGCCGGCAAGCGGTAGCGCAAGATGTCGGTGACATGGATATTGGTGTAGCGTTTTCTGTTACTCAGGTCTGTTGTCGCTTCTGACATGGGTTTGTTCTCCAACGGTGGGGCTTCGTCCGGTACGTTACTACCCCGATTTTATCTGCTTGGGCTATTCCGTTCAGGCCGCGATCCGTAGCCACTGTTATTTGGTCTCATGGCACATTTCAGACGACCACCCGGCCAGGGACGATTGCACAACAAGCGATTTCAAATCAGCTCGTTGTGGTAGTGATACTCAGTCGTCACATAAAGCGCACGTCGCAATTCGACGGGTCGGTCGCCATACGTGAAAGCGACGCGCTCGACGCTCAGCAGCGGTGTCCCCGGTTGCACCTTCAGCAACTCCACGGAGAGTTCATCTGCAGCGACCGCCTTGAGTTTTTCCGAAGCCCGAATCATCTGGGTGCCGAACTCGGTCTCGAACAAGCCATACATGGGGCCTTTATATTCGGCGAGACGCTCAGCGGTGAGCCCTTTAAAGAT
>JBEDGK010000301.1:0-2700 GCA_041174665.1 Pseudomonadota bacterium | reverse complement strand
CAGGTAATGTTGTTTCGAATGCTGTCGTTAAACAGAAATACTTCCTGCGAAACGTAGGCAACACGATTGCGCCAAGAGTGCAACGAGATCTCTTCGAGGTTTAGACCATCGATCACCACCATGCCAGAGCGTGGCTTGACAAGCCCCAACAAAGTGTCGACGAGCGTCGTCTTGCCGGCGCCAGAGGGGCCTACCACTGCGACTGTCTCTCCACGACGCACGGCGAGAGTAACGTCGCTGAGTACGTCGTGGTCGCCGTAGGCTACGCAGATCTGCTTAAGCTCAACCCCGTGCTTAACTCCTGTGATCGACTTCCCTGTCATACGCTCCCCAGCCGCTTTGGCATCGACGGTCGATGTAAAGACCTTCTGGTACCCAGGAACATTGGCATTGATATCGTTGCGAAATCCATGCAATTGCTGAATGGCTGGCAGCAGACGAAGAAAGGCAAAAAGGAAAACACCCTGCTCCGCCAGTGAAATGCCCTGGCGTGATGCAACCACCAGCAATACCGCGAGAAAAATAGCACCAAGAGTCTGGCCATAAATCTGGATCGAATTCGTATTCATCACCGAACGCGCATACCAGTAACGCTGATCTAAACTCAAGTGATCAAGCCGCTGTAAAAACTGTTCCTGCAGCCCCGCACTCTTGATCAGTTTAATCGCCTGCAGCGCCTCGACCAGATGATGATGCAGATTCTCGTTAACTTCGGCGATACGCTGTCCGAAACGCACAGCTGCACGGGCAATGAAGCTCAGAGGATGAAACACCGCGATGGCGAGAAGCGTCGCAGTGATCGCCAGCGAGGCTGAAATTGCCAACGCGACGGTCAGGTAGGCCAAGGTGCTGAGCAGCGCGGAAAGCCATTGCGCACTGAGAAACAGAGCAGTCGCCGCACGCATGGACTCGGCGGTCAGGCTGTTTAAGTGATCACCAATGCGCTTGCCCTGAACGAAATTCAACTCAGCGGACATCAGATGCCTTAGCAAGGTAGTGCGCAGTTCGTGCTGCAAGCTCGCGGCTTCGTTGGCGATCACCCTGCGTATTCCGAGTGCGACCATGCCTTTGACCAGAAACACAACGCACATACCGCCGAGGACGGACTCAAGGGTCCAAGGCAGGCCAATCATATCATAGGAATCTGCAATAAGGCGGGCAAACTTGGACTCCGGGCTACCCTTTCCCTGTATCTGCTCGATCACCGGCAAAAGCATGCCGAGACCAATGCCCTCCAGCACATTAGAGGCGGTTATTGCTGCAATCAGCAGACTGAAGCGGAGCGGCGAGCGCTGCCAATAGTGAACAATTAGCATGAACATTCGCTGGATCTGGTCTGCATTACGGCCTGATGCGAAGTTATCGCGTGCCATAGACGATCTCTGGCATGGCCATCAATTTTATGGAAATATTTTTCCGCCATGGCGCGGTAGGACTCCTTGCTTCGGTGACTAGCAAGGACAAAGTCGCTGGCAAGCCAGTTAGTCAATTCCACCGGATCGGAAAAACAGGGAATCATCGGATCCTCCGGAAATTGTGGAAAGGTATCGATGCCGATGATCCGAATAGCTGGCTTGCTAAAGATCGCCGCCTCGATCGCTACCGTTGAAGAACCGCAAACGACTAGATCACAAGCAACCAGCAAGTCAAGCATCGACATTTCCTCTGGGATAATGAGCTGGGTACCAAAACCATATAGCGCTGCGGTGAGTGCGAGACGCTCACGAGATATCACCGGATGTGGCAGTCCAACCATCAGCCACCCATCCCCTAAAGGTACACGCTGCAGGACGTTGAAGATCTCGGCGTCGTCATTGACCGAGGGCGCTACCACCAACAATCGCCTGCCCCCAACACCCAGCTTCTGTCTGACTCTACCAGTTATCTCTACCTGTCGGCCGAGAGCAACCATCCAGCAGTCATATTTCAGACTGCCGATGGTACGCACTCGCTGCGGCGGAAAGAAGCCCTCAAGGATTTCTCGATACTGAGTGCCTTGTACCAGAAACAGATCGGGTGTAGGACTGAAACAGTTACCCTCCGCCTCACCATGCTGGGCGAATTCCTGAGCACGGGCATAGGCGCCCAGCTTGTTACGGCAGTCCATCGCATGCTGTATTGTTATAAGGCGCACCTCCTGTTTAGCCTTACGAGCCAAGTGATAAATAGCCCGCATCGGTCCCAATAGCTCACCGTAAGTCACTACGGTTGGTGTCGCCGTTTCCTTACTCAAGAAATTGGCCAGGCCGATTGCATAAAGCATGGTCTGCTGGATAGACCCTCGGAAGCTCCTCTCGAACTCATCAAGCAGAATGTCATCGCAGGCAATACCGGAAAACTCGCAGCAACCGCGAACATTTGCAAGTCGGCGCCAGCGGCGTACCAAGCGCCACTGCCACGCAGCGGCCGCATGGCAACGCAGCACATCAAGCAGCGAGACATGACAGTCAAGCACGGCTGCTGGGTATGGAAGTGCCGCAACCAAGGCGCGCTGCTTCCTCGACCACCGCCACAACTCAGTCAGCCGAGGGAATTGTGGTAGCAGAGAAATCAGGAATCCCACTCGTCGGCCGTAGTGCTTCCCTTGTTCAGGCGCATCTGAGAAGTTTCTGTCGCGAACATTCTCCCCGACCCGAACCAGGTTGTTACCAAATGAATGAAACCAGACATCTACAGCCGGCGCTGCAGGAACGCCAAACG
>JBEDGK010000300.1:0-3638 GCA_041174665.1 Pseudomonadota bacterium | reverse complement strand
ATGTCCTGCTCGGTGAATTCCGTCATGCCGGGTTGCGCAGCGGCCGCCTTGTTCATCGCCTGCAGCATGTCCCAGCGGCCCCCATAGTTCGCGCAGATCGTCAGTGTCAGACGAGCATTGCACGCAGTGCGCGCCTCGGCGTCAGCGATCTGCTGCTGCAGCTTGGAATCAAAACGGCTCAGGTCACCGACAATGCGCAAGCGTATGCCATTGGCATGCATACGGCTTACCTCGCGCTCCAGCGCGTTGGAAAACAATCGCATGAGCAGCGAGACTTCCTCAGCGGGGCGCCGCCAGTTTTCGGAGCTGAATGCGAAGAGCGTCAGGTAACCGATGCCGCGAGACACACAGGCCTTGACGATGCAGCGCACCGCCTCAACGCCCTTGGCATGTCCGGCCACGCGCGGCAGATAGCGCGATGCCGCCCAGCGTCCATTGCCATCCATGATGACGGCCACATGGGTGGGCACCAGCGAAGCTTCGGGGATGTCCTGCGTGGAGCTGGGTCTGGTCATGGGCGGATGCAAAGAAAAAGGGAGAAAATCCGGCGCTATGTCGCCGGGACCGATTCGCTCAGACTGTCAGGATCTCTTTTTCTTTTTCAGTGACCAGTTTATCGACTTCTGCAACGAACTTGTCGGTGAGCTTCTGTACGTCATCCTGCGCGCGGCGCTCATCGTCTTCAGAGATAGCCTTGTCTTTCAACAGTTTCTTCAGCACCTCGTTGGAGTCACGACGAATATTGCGAATCGCGATCTTGCCATCTTCGGCTTCGCTCTTGACGAGCTTGACCATCTCCTTGCGGCGCTCTTCAGTCAAAGGCGGCGTGGGAACGCGGATCAGATCACCCTGCGTGGACGGGTTCAGACCCAAATCGGATTCACGGATGGCCTTTTCAACTACAGCCAACATTTTCTTTTCCCACGGCTGAACTCCCAGCGTGCGCGCATCGAGCAGCGTCACGTTGGCAACCTGCGCGATCTGGGTCGGCGTACCGTAGTAATCAACCTGAATATGATCGAGCATGCCGGGGTGGGCGCGTCCCGTCCGTACCTTGGCGAGATTACCCTTCAGGGTCTCGATGGACTTTTGCATTTTCTGCTCGGTGTTTTTTTTGACGTCGGCGACAGTCATGCGGCTCTCCTGTAATTCAGTGCGACGAATGATGTGTTCATGAAAGCGTGATTCGGGTCATACATGCACGAGGGTGCCCTCGTCTTCACCCAGCACCACGCGCTTGAAAGCGCCCGGTTTGGTGATCGAGAATACGCGTATCGGCAGCTTCTGGTCGCGGCACAGCGCAAAGGCGGTCGCATCCATGACCTGAAGGTGTTTTGCGATCGCCTCGTCGAAACTGATCGTTGCGTAACGCGTCGCCGACGGGTCTTTCTTCGGATCGGAGCTATAGACGCCATCGACCTTGGTGGCCTTTAAAACGACCTCGGCACCGATCTCGGCGCCACGCAATGCCGCTGCGGTATCAGTGGTGAAAAAAGGATTCCCCGTGCCCGCTGCGAAAACGACAATTTTTCCCTCTTCGAGATATTGCAGCGCCTTGGGGCGCACATAGGGCTCGACCACCTGCTCGATGCCGATCGCAGACATCACCCGCGCGGTCATGCCAGCCTGACGCATCGCATCGGCTAGCGCCAGCGAATTCATTACCGTGGCCAGCATGCCCATGTAATCGGCGGTCGCACGATCCATACCCTGCGCTCCGGGCGCTACACCCCGAAAGATGTTGCCGCCACCAATGACGATCGCCACCTCGATACCCAACTTGGCCACCTCTGAGACATCGGCCACCATGCGCTCGATCGTTGCGCGATTAATGCCATACGCATCCTCGCCCATCAGGGCTTCGCCGGAGAGTTTCAAAAGGATGCGCTTGTAGGCCGGTAACGTCATGTGCATTGCTCCCTGATGACTCGGTTTTTTCTGTGATGCTTGCGGAACCCGCCGATATTTTACCGGCTGCTTGCGCTGGCTACTGCCTCTGCGTTGACATTAAAAAAACGGGCCGTGAGGCCCGTTGTTGAAGTAGATCAGCCCTGCTTCGCGGCGGCCACCTGCGCCGCCACTTCCGCTGCAAAATCATCCTGCTTCTTCTCGATGCCTTCGCCAACCACGAACATGGTGAAAGCCTTCACCGTCGTGTTGGCAGCTTTGAGCATCTGCTGAACGGTCTGCTTGTCATTCTTCACGAAAGCCTGATCGAATAGCGAGACCTCCTTCAGATATTTTTGTACCGAGCCCTCGACCATCTTCGCGGCGATATCGGCAGGCTTGCCAGACTCTTCCGCCTTGAGCTTGGCGACCGAGCGCTCTTTCTCGATCAGATCTGCAGGCACTTGATCAGACGACAGCGCCACCGGCTTCATGGCGGCGATATGCATAGCCACGTCCTTGCCGACTTGCTCGTCGCTGCCGTCGAATTCAACCATCACGCCGATGCGTGTGCCGTGCAGATAAGAGGTCAGCTTGCCGGAGGTCTGGAAACGCTGGAAGCGACGTATCGACATGTTCTCACCGATCTTGCCGATCAATGCGGTGCGAATCTCTTCAACGGTCTTGCCATCCAGTGGCAGCGCGGACAGAGCCGACACATCAGCGGGGTTCTTTTCGGCGACCAGCTTGGCGATGTCGGATGAAAATTTCAGGAAGTCGTCGTTCTTGGACACGAAGTCGGTTTCGCAGTTGACCTCGACTAGCGCGCCTACGCCGCCGGCGATGTGTGCGGCAACCACGCCTTCGGCGGTGATTCGTGATGCGGCCTTCGATGCTTTGCTGCCCAGCTTAACGCGCAGGATTTCTTCCGCGCGAGCCATGTCACCGTCGGCTTCGGTCAGTGCTTTCTTGCACTCCATCATAGGTGCATCGGTCTTTGCGCGAAGCTCGCCCACCATTGCTGCGGTAATTGCTGCCATTCTTCTCTCCTAAACTGTGGACGGCGATGCTGCCGTCCGGTATTCAATTCTCGAAAAAAAGGGGCGAACCATTGTTGCCCCCGTTTTTCCGTCGCGGTCAACCGCAACTGGCATCGAGGCGTCAGGCCTGATCGACCTCGACGAATTCGTCTGCGCCGCCTTTGACGGACTCGACGATATCCTTCACGGAGTTCGCGCGCCCCTCAAGGATCGCGTCAGCGATGCCGCGTGCGTACAAGGTGATCGCTTTGGATGAATCATCGTTACCAGGGATCACATAGGTCACACCGTTCGGGGAGTGATTGGTGTCGACCACGCCAATCACAGGAATGCCCAGCTTGGCAGCCTCGGTGATGGCACCCTTGTGGTAGCCGACGTCGATCACGAAAATCGCGTCCGGCACGCCGTTCATGTCCTTGATGCCGCCAATCGACTTTTGCAGCTTGTCGAGCTCGCGGTGGAACATCAGCGCTTCTTTCTTGGTCATCTTCTCGACCGAGCCATCGGCGACAGCTGCTTCCATTTCTTTCAGGCGCTTGATCGAGGTCTTGATGGTCTTGAAGTTGGTCAGCGTGCCGCCCAGCCAGCGCTGTTCGACGAAAGGTACGCCTGCACGCTGCGCTTCGGCAGCAATGATGTCGCGCGCCTGGCGCTTGGTACCCACCATCAAGATGGTGCCGCGATTGGCGGACAGCTGGCGAACGTATTTGG
>JBEDGK010000299.1:0-9883 GCA_041174665.1 Pseudomonadota bacterium | reverse complement strand
GTACAGTAGAGATTCTTGGCATGACGACTCGCGGCGATCAGATTCTGGATCGCACCTTGTCCAAGGTCGGTGGTAAGGGTCTGTTCGTCAAAGAACTGGAAATCGCGATGCAAGAGGGTGCGGCCGACTTGGCGGTGCACTCGCTCAAGGATGTGCCGATGGAGTTGCCAGAAGGTTTCGAGCTGGCCGCCGTGCTCGAGCGCGAGGACCCTCGCGATGCCTTCGTGTCCAACCAATACCAGAGCCTGGCGGATCTGCCTGCTGGCGCCATTATTGGCACCAGCAGCCTCCGCCGTCAGGCTTTGATCGCTGCGCGCTTTCCTCAACTGCTGATCCAGCCGCTACGAGGTAATCTCGACACGCGTCTGGCCAAACTCGATCGCGGCGAATACGCTGCCATCATTCTCGCAGCGGCGGGCCTGAAGCGGCTGGGCATGGCTGAACGCATTCGCAGTTTCATCGAACCCGATGACAGCCTTCCCGCGCCCGGTCAGGGTGCGATGGCTATCGAAATACCCTCTGGTCGAAGCGATTTGCAGGACTTGCTGGCGCCGCTGAACCACACGGATACCGAACTCGCCGTACGCGCCGAGCGCACGCTCTCTCGCAGTTTTGGAGGCAGTTGCCAGGTACCGCTGGCGGCCTTCGCCACTGTGAACAAAGATGCAATGCGCTTGCGCGCGATGGTAGCCACGCCCGACGGCAAGCGGATCGCCCGTGCCGAGATCAGCGGGTCGGCGGCGACACCCGAGGCCTTGGGCCAGGAAATTGCTCGTGTGCTGGAGGCGCAGGATGCGCAATCGATTCTGGCCGCTTGCAAGACCGAATAAGGCGTGAAACAGGCTTGAAAAAGACGCCCGTCGTCATCACCCGCCCGCTGGCTCAGGCCGAGCCACTCGCCGTCCGGCTGTCTGCGCAATCCATTGATGCCCGTGTTTTCCCGCTGCTTGACATCCAGCCACTGCAGGACCCAAGCGCGCTGAGGGCCGTTCTTGCCCGTCTGACTGACTACGCCATGGTGGCCTTCGTCAGCCCGAATGCGGTCGATGCTGCCTTCGCGTACCTTACTGCATGGCCAGTTGGCGTGATCGCTGCGGTGGTCGGCGATGGCAGCCGGCAAGCGCTGGTACGACACGGCGTGACTGAAGCGACCGCCCGGGTCGTTAGCCCGACTGACACCCGCCGCACTGACTCCGAAACACTCGTGGAGGTGTTGGACTTACCCTGGCTCGCCGGCAAAAAGGTGCTGATCGTGCGCGCCGAGACCGGGCGTGAGCTGCTCGCCGACCGTTTGCGGGAAGCTGGCGTAACTGTTGAACAGATCGCGGCTTACCGACGTAGCTCACCTGTGCTGGACAGTGCACGCCGCCAGCAACTGCAAGACCTGATCGCCCAGAACTGCGACTGGGTCATCACCAGTTCGGAGGCGCTGCGCTATCTGAAATCTGCCGTACTCGAGGTGTGCGGAGACAAGGGCTGGGCGCGTCTGCGTGAGGCTTGCCTGATTGTCCCTCACGAGCGTATCGCTGAAACTGCCCGCGAGCTCGAATTTGGTGTCGTGATTCAGACGGTGTCAGGCGACGAAGCCTTGATCGGCGCGATACAATCGCGTCCATGAGCGAACCGTCCACTCCAACTTCGTCAGTTTCGCCGCCGGAGCCGGTAGCGACAAGCGCAGCCCAGGCAAGCGCCGCTCATGCTGCCGCGCCCGCCGAGCCAGCACCGCCTGAGGTACTGAGGACCGCTCCGTCCGCGCCTACCACGGAAGGCGACCCTCACACGCCCGCCGCTTCCGCAACCAGCCGCTGGCGTGAATGGCAGCTACGCATACCCGTGTCACTTGAAAATCGTGAGTCGCGGCAGAGGCTGACCATAGGTCTGTTGATCTTTCTGCTGGCCCTGCAGTGGTGGACTTCGCGCTCCGATATCAGTGACTTGCGTCGTGAACTTGCCCAGCGGCTGCAGTCCGGCGAAAACCTGAACACCCAGACCAAGCTGATCGCCAATCGCGTCGACGATGAGGTCAAGGCGCTCCAAGGCAAGGTGGCGGTGCTGGAAGCCAAGCAGGTCGAGTCGCAAGGCCAGCAGCTGGCGTTGGAGCAGCTATACCAAGATCTGGCAAAAAATCGCGACGATTGGGCGCTGGCCGAGGTTGAGCAAGTACTGTCAACGGCCAGCCAGCAGCTGCAACTGGCCGGCAATGTGCGTGGTGCGTTGATCGCCTTGCAAAATGCTGATGCACGACTGTCTCGAGCTGATCGCCCTCAATTTATCGCCGTGCGGCGTGCGATCGCGCGCGACGTCGATAATCTCAAGAGCTTACCGAGCGTCGATCTGACCGGTATTGCGGTGCGCATCGATGCGCTGATCGGGCAGGTGGATCTGATCCCATTACTGTCTGATGAAAAGCCATTTGTCGTCGCACCCTCGCCGAAATCAAAACTCTCCAAAGATGCCATCAGGGAACCTGGCAAAGAGGGTAGGGACGCCAAATCCAGCGCTGCAGATGACTGGCGCACTACGTTATTGCAGCGCTGGACTGCTTGGAGCAGCGAGCTGTGGAATGAGATTCGTCAATTGGTGCGAGTGCGCTCGGTGAACAACCCTGAAGCGCTGCTGCTCTCTCCGGAAGAAGCATTCTTCGCGCGCGAGAACCTCAAGCTTCGGTTGCTCAATGCGCGCATGGCACTGTTATCACGTAATGACTCAGCTTTCCGCAGCGATCTGCTGGAAGCTGATCGCGCGCTGCTACGCTATTTCGATACGCGTGCAAGGCAGACCCAGGCAGCGCATGAAATCATCCGGCAGTTGCAGGACAGCGTGCTGAATATCGACATGCCCACGCTGTCACACAGCCTCGCTGCCGTACGTCAGTCGCGTTCGCGGCCCTGAACCAGCAGGCGGATATGCGTGTCTTCATCTGGCTACTAATTCTGTTTGCATCCGCCATCGGCCTAGCCGTGCTGGCGCGCTTCAATCCGGGCAATGTGGTGCTGTTTTATCCGCCCTATCGCGTTGATCTCTCGCTGAATTTCTTCATCGTGCTGCTGGTCCTCGTCTTTGCGCTGCTGCTGGCTATTGTTACTGCTATCAGGGCGACGCTGGCGATGCCGCGTCGGGTCGAACAATACCGCGCCACACGGCAGCTGCGTGAGTCAGGCCGCGCTCTGAATGAGGCGCTGCAGAGCTTTCTCGAGGGACGTTTTGGTCGTTCGGAGAAACTGGCCGAGCGCGCATTGCTCTCTCCAGACCACGCGGGACTGGCGGCCCTGATTGGCGCGCGAGCAGCGCAACGCTTACAGCAACCGTCGCGTCGGGATGAATGGCTCGAGAAAGCCCATGTCGACGACAGCCTGCGCACCGCGCGGCTGATGACGACGGTCGAATTGCTGGCAGAGGATATTAAAGAAACGGATGTGGCGCTCGAAGCGCTCCAGGCGCTGAACAATGCAGGCATACGTCACACGCAAGCTCTCAAGCTCGCGCTCAAGGTGCACCAAAATGCACGTAACTGGCCCGAGGTGCTGCGGCTGGTGCGACTGCTGGACAAGCACAAGTCGCTGCATCCGACGCTGTCCCGCCGGCTGCGCGACATGGCCTACGAGGCACTCATGCCCAAGGCCAGCGAAGATCCCGAGTCGCTCAGGTTGTTATGGTCAAAGGTTCCGACTGAGGACCGGCACAGCGCGGTCGTTGCGGTACAGGCAGCGAGCGCCTTCATGAAGATCGGTCAACAGATCGAGGCAGCGGCCATCGTCGAGAATGCGCTGGCCGCTCAGTGGGATCCGCGGTTGCTGCGCGCCTATCGACAATGTGCAGCACCCGAAGGTTCTGCGACGCTTTTGAAACAAATCGAGCATTGCGAGCACTGGTTGCGCGAGCGGCCTAACGATACCGACATCGCACTTGCGTTAGGCGTGCTGTGCTTCCGACAGAAGCTGTGGGGCAAGGCGCAGCGACATCTCGAGCAGTCGCTATCGAGCGGCGATCTCGCGATTCGTCAGGAGGCTCATCTGCGGCTTGCGCAACTGCATGAGGCACTCAATCAAACCGAGGCAGCGACAGAACATTATCGTCGGTGCGCCCTCACTACGCAGCAGGCCGCGCAGTAGATTTTCAACTAGGCACCGATCCGTCCGTCATAATCCCTGCAGTAAGGAATCGGCAAGCAGGCCGGGCTATAATCTAAGGCTTTGGTTTTTAATTACAATTCCTGAGGTCGAGATGAGTTTGAACCTAGTGCCGGCTGGCCGTGACTTGCCGAATGATTTCAATGTGGTGATCGAGATCCCGATGAACGCTGATCCGATCAAATATGAAGTGGACAAAGAATCTGGCGCGATTTTCGTCGACCGCTTCATGGGCACGTCTATGCACTACCCGTGTAATTACGGTTATGTTCCACATACGATCGCAGACGATGGCGACCCCGTTGATGTGCTGGTGATTACGCCTTTCCCGTTGCTCCCCGGCGTGGTCGTGCGCTGTCGTCCCATAGGCGTCTTGAAAATGCAGGACGAATCTGGCGGTGATGCGAAGGTGCTGGCCGTGCCTGTGGACAGAGTACTGCCAATCTACACGCATTGGCAAAAACCCAGCGATATGAATGACCTTCGTCTGCAGCAGATACAGCATTTCTTTGAGCACTACAAAGATCTCGAACCCGGCAAATGGGTGAAGGTCGATGGCTGGTACGGCCCGGAAGAGGCTCGTGACGAGATAATGAACGGTGTCGAGAACTACAAGAAAGCAGCCAGCAAGCCTAATTTCTGAGTCGTCACTCGCTGTTCTCCGCCGAGGGCGCCGCATGCGGTGCTTTATTCATGATTGCGTTATCGTTGCGCAGCACGAAACGGATTGCGCTCATTGAGTTCATCGACATAGGCGCTGATGCCTTCGCCTTCACGCGCGAGAAAGCGTTCGACCGCATCCGAAAAATCAGGATGCGAGAGCCAGTGAGCAGACCACGTCTGTTGAGGCAAGAAACCACGTGCCATCTTGTGCTCACCCTGAGCGCCACCCTCGAATGCAGCAATTTTCTGCTCGATGCAAAATTCCAGCGGTTGGTAGTAGGCTGTCTCGAAATGCAGGCAAGGGTGATGCTCAACCGCGCCCCAGTAGCGACCGTAGAGTGCCTGCTGATCGTGAATCAGCAGCGATGAAGCAATCGGTTTACCGTCTCTTTCCGCTATGACGAGAAGAATATTCTCGGGCATCGCTTCGCCGATTCGCAGAAAAAAATCCAGGTTCAGATAGGGTGTCGAGTAGTGCGCACGGTAGGTATGGTCATAGCAGCGCTTGAAGAACTTCCAGTCCGTCTCTGTCGCATCGGTACCGCGCAGACGCCGCATTGAGATACCCGCCTCGGCGACCTTGCGTCGCTCGGCGCGGATGTTCTTGCGTTTTTTTTGCTCCAGCGTTGACAGGAACTGCTCGAAGTGATCGTAGCCATCGTTTTGCCAATGAAACTGCACACCCTTACGCAGCATGAAACCGGCATCCTCCAGCAACCGGGCCTCGGTTTCAGGGGGATAGAGGATATGCGTGGATGACAGGCGACTGGCTTCCTGCATACCCTGCAAGGCGGTGATCAGTGCAGCGCGCGCCTGATCATCTGTTGCCAGCAGACGGCTACCCGTAATCGGGGTAAACGGTATCGCCGACAACAGTTTCGGGTAGTACTCGAGCCCATGGCGTCGGTAGGCATCTGCCCATGCCCAGTCGAACACATATTCACCATAAGAGTGCAACTTTGCATACATTGGCAGTGCAGCGAGCAGCACATCGTCCTGCCACAGACTCAAATATTGCGGCTGCCAGCCAGTATTTTCGCTCGCACTGCCAGATTCATGCAGCGAATGCAGGAAGGCATACGATAGGAAGGGTGTCGGATGCGGCTGCGAACTCATCAGCGCATCCCAAGCTGGTGCCCCGGCCTCGCTGAGACTGGACAGAATGCGCGTGCGATAATTCCGGTTTTGCAGAATTGCCCTTTCAGAAGCGTCTTTGAAGCGACTTTATCGATGAAAAGCCAGCGTGCAGTCCATGTCGCGATCGCTCAGATCAACAGCACGGTCGGAGATCTTGCCGGCAACAGCGAACGCATCGCCCGCGCGGCGCGGCAGGCTGCTGCCCTTGGGGCGGACATCGTGCTCACGCCCGAGTTATCGTTGGTTGGCTACCCGCCCGAAGATCTGCTGCTACGGCGCTCATTCTACGCAAAATCGGGGCAGGCGTTGGAAGCTCTGGCCGCCAGTCTCGCCGAACTTAAAGATCTGCACGTCATCGTCGGGCATCCGCTGCAAGAAGGCGAGCTGAGCTACAACGCGGCATCCGTTCTGTGCAACGGCCAGCTGATCGCGACTTACCGTAAACACGCGCTGCCGAATTACACCGTGTTTGATGAAAAGCGATATTTCAGCGCTGCAGATGAGGTTTGCACCTTCAAGGTCAAAGATACCTGCTTTGCGATCAACATTTGCGAAGATACCTGGTTCCCCGAGATGCCTGCCAAAGCCCGCGCCGCGGGTGCGCAGGTGCTGCTGGTGCCGAATGCGTCGCCGTACCACATGAACAAGCAGCACCTGAGGCTGGATGTGATGCGCGAGCAGGTCAGCGCTCAGGGGTTGGCGCTGGTGTATGCCAATTTGGTGGGTGCGCAGGATGAACTGGTATTCGATGGGGCCTCTTTCGTCATGAACGCCGCCGGCACAGTCTGTGTGCAACTGCCGTCTTTCGACGAATCCCTGGTGGTGGTCGAATTTGATGCAGGACAGCCGCAGCCGCAGCCCATGCACGAGGCGTTATCGGCAGATGCCCAGGTGTACTGCGCGCTGGTGATGGGCGTGCGTGACTACGTGAGCAAGAACGGTTTTCCGGGCGCCATCATCGGTTTGTCCGGCGGTGTCGACTCTGCGCTGACGCTGGCGATTGCGGTCGATGCGCTGGGCGCCGACAAGGTGCGTGCGATCATGATGCCTTCGCCTTACACAGCCGAGATTTCTTGGATTGACTCTCGCGATATGGTGGCAAGGCTGGGTGTTCGTTATGATGAGATACCGATAGCCGCCTGTTTCGATGCATTCAATGCCTCGCTGTCTCCGATGTTTGCCGGGCTGCCCGAGGACACTACAGAAGAGAATCTTCAGGCACGCATACGCGGCACCATGCTGATGGCGCTCTCCAACAAGACCGGCGCGATCGTGCTCACCACCGGCAACAAGAGTGAGATGGCAACCGGCTATTGCACTTTGTATGGCGACATGGCGGGCGGCTACGCGGTGATCAAAGACATCGCCAAGACCTTGGTCTACCGGCTGTGCCGTTACCGAAATAGCATCAGCAATATCATCCCTGAGCGCATCCTGACTCGCGCGCCCTCGGCGGAACTGCGGCCCAACCAGACCGATCAGGATTCCCTACCGCCCTATGAGGTGCTGGACGGTATCCTGAGAATGTATATGGAAGAAGCGCAGGGCGTTGCAGAACTGCTGGCCGCCGGGTATCGTAAGGAAGATGTCGAGCGAGTGGTGCGGCTGATCAAGATCAACGAATACAAGCGCCGGCAGGCTCCGGTCGGCCCGCGCGTTACGCACCGTGCGTTCGGGCGCGACTGGCGTTATCCGATTACTTCGAAGTTCAAAGAGTGAAGCAGAGCGCAAAGTAAAGCGTAAAGTTCAAATTTGTAGACAAGGAGCATTCAGTGAAACAGATCACCGCCATCATTAAGCCTTTCAAACTTGACGAAGTCCGTGAGGCACTGGCTGCCGTGGGCGTCACTGGTCTGACCGTCACCGAGGTCAAGGGCTTCGGCCGCCAGAAAGGTCATACTGAGTTGTATCGTGGCGCCGAGTATGTGGTGGATTTCTTGCCGAAGGTGAAAGTCGAGGCCGTGGTCAGCGAAGATGTGGTCGAACATGCCGTCGAGGCGATCGTTAAGGCGGCGCGCACGGGCAAGATTGGTGATGGCAAGATTTTTGTTCGGGCGGTTGAGCAGGTCATTCGTATTCGTACTGGCGAGACCGGCGTCGAGGCAGTTTAAGTCTGCTGCCGGCGTAAGCACGGATTCCGGCTTTTGCCGGAATCACGATGCAGGGGAAACTACCCCTTCAGCAGCACCACCAATGCCCCGCTGCCGCCATCTGCAGCGCGTGCCTGCACAAAGGCAATCACTTCGTCTTTTTGCACCAGCCAGTTGCGTACTTTGCTCTTGAGTACTGGCTTTTTGTTCATCGAGCCAAGCCCTTTGCCGTGAATGATGCGCACGCAGCGAAACCCCCGTTTTACAGAGTTGCGTATGAACTGACCAAGCGCCTCCCGCGCCTGGTCGGTGCGCAGGCCATGCAGATCCAGCTGGTCTTGCATGACCCAGCCACCGCCGCGCAATTTACGCATCACATCTGGGCCAATGCCACCGCGTGCGAAGCTCAGCGTCTCGTCGACATCGAGCAAGGTATCGATGCTGAACTCATCCGACAGTGATTCTTGCAACGCGGCTTCTTCATCCGCCATACGCTGATGCGCAATCGGAAGCGGTCGCGGCGTGGGCAAGGGGACGCGAGGCTCAGCCTTGATCGGCGTGACATCGCCCACGCTATGTCGGAACAGATTAGCCTCGCGCTCTTGCTCGCGGCGTTCGCGTTCCGCCTTGCTCGCGGCCTCGGCATTCGCCTTGAGCCTTTGCTGCAATGCCTTGAGCTGGGCAAGGTCCTTGATCATGCAGGCCTCCTTCGGAAAGGAACTGCGGCAGCAGTGCCGGGGTGTTACTCCAGACTCTCCAGATAGCGCTGAGCATCCAGCGCTGCCATGCAGCCGGTACCGGCGCTGGTGATCGCCTGACGATACACATGGTCTTGCACATCACCAGCAGCAAATACGCCCTCAATGCTGGTCATCGTGGCCATCCCCTCGAGCCCGCTGCGGGTAATGATGTAACCATTGCGCATCTCGATCTGACCGTCAAAGATACCAGTGTTCGGCTTGTGGCCGATCGCTACAAACAGCCCATGCACGGTCAGTGGTCGGGCATGACCATCTTTGGTGGACTTGATCACCAGCCCGGTCACACCGCTGTCATCACCGGTGACTTCCTCGAGCGTGTGATTCCATTCGATCGCGACCTTGCCTTCTTCGGCTTTTGCCATCAGTCGGTCGATCAGGATGGGTTCGGCGCGGAATTTGTCCCGCCGATGGATCACGGTGACTTTACTGGCGATGTTCGACAAATAGAGCGCCTCTTCCACAGCCGTATTGCCACCGCCCACCACGGCAACTTCCTGATTTCGGTAGAAGAAACCATCACAGGTTGCGCAGGCCGACACGCCCTTGCCCATGAAGGCCTGCTCAGAGGGCAGGCCAAGGTACTGGGCTGACGCGCCGGTAGCGATGATCAGTGCATCGCAGGTATACACGCCGGAATCGCCTTCCAGACGGATAGGCTTTTCTTTTAGATGCGTGGTGTGGATATGATCAAAAATGATTTCGGTATTGAAGCGCTCCGCATGCTGCAGCAGTCGCTGCATCAGCTCAGGCCCTTGTACGCCCATGGGATCGCCTGGCCAGTTTTCCACGTCGGTGGTGGTCATCAGCTGACCACCTTGTTCGATGCCGGTAACCAGGACCGGTTTGAGGTTGGCGCGCGCGGCATATACCGCAGCGCTGTAGCCGGCAGGGCCGGAACCAATGATCAGTACACGAGCATGTTTGGGGCTTGACATGGGATTCTTCTGAAATGGATAAGTTAACAGGTAAAGCGAAATGCGATAGCAGGGGATTGGCGGAGAGGAAAAAGCCTTCCGGGAGGGAGTATCATCTCGAGTTGATTCATGCGATATTGCCGCACTGATCAGCGCCGCAAGCTCGAAATTATAGTGGAACTGAGCGT
>JBEDGK010000298.1:0-6542 GCA_041174665.1 Pseudomonadota bacterium | reverse complement strand
GACATGATCAATGTGATCAACCGCGAAGCGACGCTCACACAAGCGCTGATCAAGGACAAACACTGCGACAACCTGTTCGTTCTGCCCGCCTCTCAAACGCGCGACAAAGACGCGCTGAGCGAAGAAGGCGTGGAGCGCATCCTCGATGAACTCAAGGAGACGGGTTTCGAATTTATCGTCTGCGATTCTCCCGCTGGCATCGAGCGCGGTGCGGTCATGGCGCTCACCTTCGCCGACGAAGCCATCATCGTCACCAACCCCGAGGTCTCCTCCGTGCGTGACTCGGACCGCATCCTCGGCATCATCCAGGCTAAGTCACGACGCGCACAGACTGGCGACGAACCCGTCAAAGAGCATCTCTTGATCACCCGCTACGTGCCCAAGCGCGTCGAAGCCGGCGAGATGCTCTCGCACGAAGACGTGCAGGAAATCCTTCGCATACCACTGCTCGGCATCATCCCCGAGTCCGAATCCGTGCTGCATGCGTCCAACCAGGGCAATCCGGCGATCCATATCACCGGCAGCGATGTCTCCGAGGCCTACAAGGACGTCGTCGCGCGCTTCCTCGGCGAGACCAAGCCACTGCGCTTTGTCGACTATGAAAAACCCGGTATCCTGTCGCGGATCTTCGGAGGAAAATGATATGTCCCTGCTGTCGTTCCTCTTCAACAAAGAGCCCAAGTCGGCCAACACCGCCAAAGAGCGCCTGCAAATCATCATTGCCCGCGAGCGCACCATTCACAACGGGCCCGATTTCATGCCGGCGCTGCACCAGGAACTGATCGCGGTCATCTCCAAGTATGTACGCGTCAATCCCGAGGACATCAAGATCACGCTCGACAAGCAAGGCAACCTTGAGGTACTGGATGTGAACGTCATCCTGCCGGATGCCAGCTAAGCGGGGAAGCTCTCCCCCGCTGCACGGTGTGGACTTCACGTCCGCACCGCGCAAAGCCAAACCAATCACTCTCGCCTCAGGCAGGCTGCACGATGATGTGCTCGTGCTGGAGCGTCTGCAGACCTTCCACGATTTCGACAGCTTTTCCGAATGGCTTGCGCAGCCCGGCCCATGGGTCGGTGGCTTTGATTTTCCGTTCTCATTGCCGCGCGAACTGACAGAGCAGCTTGGCTGGCCCACCACCTGGCCAGAACTGATACGGCATTACGCATCGCTGTCACGCGAGACCATCCGTGAGACCTTCAAGCTTGTCTGCGATGCTCGTCCCGTTGGCAGTAAATTCCTGCATCGCGCCTCCGACCTGATCGCGCAATCATCGTCCTCCATGAAATGGGTGAATCCGCCAGTGGCCTACATGCTGCATGCTGGCGCACCGCTGCTACTGAACGCCGATGTGACTATCCCGATAATGCATCAGGGTGACCCGAATCGCATCGCACTGGAAGCTTACCCAGGCATGATCGCGCGCTCGATCACGCGCGAGTCATACAAGAACGACAGCAAGGCATTACAGACACCCGAGAGGCGCGCGGCAAGATCAACAATCATCAAGGCGCTGGAACAAGGCGCGCATCCCCGACAGATACGCATCGATACCGGCGGCTTCAGACGACGATTGCTCGACGATGGCAGCGGTGACCTGCTCGACGCGGTGCTGTGCATGGTGCTGGCTGCATGGGGATGGCAGCGCAGGTCAGCCAACTATGGCTTGCCGCCGCATGATGCGCTCGAAGGATGGATCGTCGGTGCCTGATCGAGCTGCCGAGTTGTATGGACGCTTGAGCAGGTCACGTTACACCGAAGCTGCCTTCCTCCGTTCCGAAAAATCCGCATACCATCGCAACGATCCCGGATTGCTCATCGCATCCGGGTTCGCGATTTTTTCGATAGGCGTCCCCAGCAATAGCTTCTTGATCGGCAGCTCCATCTTCTTGCCCGTTAGCGTACGCGGTATCTCGGGCACTGCGAACACCTCATTCGGCACATGGCGCGCAGAGAGCTGACTACGTATCTTGTCGCACAACCGCTGCTTCAGCGCAGCATCCAGTTGATGGCCTTCGCGCAGCACGACGAACAACGGCATGTAGGATTCTCGCCCGAGGTATTCGAGATCCACCACCATGCTGTCGAGCACCTCCGGCGCTTCTTCGACCACGCGATAAATCTCGGACGTCCCCATGCGTATGCCATGCCGATTGATCGTCGCATCGGATCGACCATAGATCACTGCACCGCCGCGTGGCGTGATGCGTATCCAATCGCCATGCCGCCATAAACCGGGGTAATGATCGAAGTAGCTCTCCAGATAGCGTTTATTATCCGGATCGTTCCAGAAAAAAAGCGGCATGGTGGGCAAAGGCTTCGTGACCACCAGTTCACCGACCTTGTCGATGACAGATTCACCCTGCTCATCAAACGCATGCACGGCCACGCCCAATGAACGGCACTGGATCTCACCCGCATACACCGGCAGCAGCGGCGATGCGCCCACAAAGGAGGCCACCACATCGGTGCCACCGCTGATCGAGGCCAGCAAGACATCAGGATGTACCTGCTCATAAATCCAGTGGAATGCTTCATCAGGCAAGGGTGAACCGGTCGAACCCACGCCGCGCAATGACGAGAGATCAGCGATCTTTGCGGGTTCGATGCCTGCCTTCATGCAGTTTGCATAAAACGCCGCGCCCACCCCAAAGAAAGTCAGCCGCATGTCTTGCGCAAACCGCCACAGACGCGACAAATCGGGATAACCAGGATTACCGTCATAAATACAGATCGTGGCACCTACCAGCAAGCCGCTGATCTGCGCATTCCACATGACCCAGCCGGTCGTGCTGAACCACAGAAACCGATCATCCTCGCCCAGATCGAGCGCCATCGCATTACCTTTCAGGCATTCCAGCAGCGAGCCGCCCTGCCCGTGCACAATCGGCTTGGGCATACCCGTCGTGCCTGACGAATAGAGTATCCACAACGGATGATCAGCGGGCAGTTGTTCGAAACGTATCAGATGTGCCTGTGCCGCAGAATGCGTGAACAACTCCTGCCAGTCGAGAGCGCCGGGCAAATTGGCATGAACATCAAGATTCGCATCCAGATACGGCAAGAGCACCGTGTGCTCCAGCGTGGGTAACTGCTGGCGCATGTTCTGCACGACTTCCATCCGGTTGAATGCCTTGCCCCCATAGCGATAACCATCGACGGCAATCAGCACCTTGGGATCGATTTGTTTAAAACGATCCAGCACACTGGATGCACCCATGTCGGGGGAGCAGGATGACCAGATCGCGCCAATGCTCGCGCACGCAAAAAAGGCTACCGCGGCCTCTGGTGTGTTCGGCAAATACGCGACCACGCGATCACCCGGTCCTACGCCAAGCGCACGCAGCGTGTTAGCGACTGCCGTGACCTGTTCACGAATTTCGCCCCATGACAGCGTCACCCGGTCACGTGTTTCTGATTCCGCGACGATGGCCTCTTTGCCAGCACTTGACGCATCGATATTGAAGCGGAACAGCTGCTCCGCAAAATTCAGCCGCGCGCCTTCAAACCAGGTCGCGCCGGGCATCTCGTGGCCCGATACCACGTGCTGATAAGGCGCTGAGCATTGCACATCGAAATATGCCCAGATCGATGCCCAGAATGCGTCGATATCGTCGGTCGACCATTGCCAGAGCGACTGATAATCGCTGAAGTGTTTACCTCTGGATGCCAGCCATTGCAGGTAATGATTGACGCGACTGCGAGCGATGCGCTCCGCACTCGGCTGCCACAGGAGCGGAGGCTGGTCAGACATGCGGGTCTCCCGGTTATCGTTTTATTTATGGGAAAGATGATAAAGCAAATGGGCTAGTTGCTAACTTTTGGTTTGCTCATCTTGGTTTGCTCATCTTGATTTGCTCATGTTGGGTTGCCAATACCTGAAGCAAGGCGAGACCAACAGGAAATTAGCATCGATCCCAGTCCGCTCCGTTGACGGTATCAATGCAAGATATTCTCGCGCCCCGGTGCCACCGCCGCCAGTTCCAACAGATGCCTTCGCCTCCATCCGTACCAACTCAGCAGACCAGCGCCCAGCGTACCCGCCATCCATAACCAACTGCGCCCAGAGATCATCGCGCCCCGACCTTTGCGATGCGGGTTCTCGTGCCAGTGCAGATTACAGCGCACGCCCTCCACGCCGGGAATCGCTTCCGCCGCCTCGATCAGTCGCTCTTCTTCTTCCTGCGACACTTGGCCCGACAGGCTCACCAGCCCCCGCTCGGCAGTCACCTCAATGCCCTGCAAATGCGGTATCACCCGACCCAGCCGCGACCGCACGCGGGCTTCGAGCACATGATCATCGACAGGCTTGTCCTGGCGCGGGGTCATGATGCGCCGGGCCTCAGCCTGCAGGCCCACCAACCGATTACGCGTATCGCGCAGCGTCTGGTTCATCAGCTGTGACGTCTTGTGCGTCGCGCTCGTCATCTTGTCTTGCAGCAGCGCGCGCCGGCGGCGTCCCTGCGCCGGGTCAGTCACATACATCGCCAGCGCGCCCAGCGCGAGTCCGCCGATCAGGGATGTCCAGGACAGCGCCATGTTCCGGGTCTGATAGTCCACCTTGCCCTCCTTGTCTGAATCATTGAATGACTTTTTGACCAGAAAAGCCCGCGAAAGCTCAAAGTTCCTCTGAAGTAAAATTAAGTACACACGAACCGAAAACCGAGCCTTGTTCGCTGACGGTTGGGCTGAGACAAGGACAGGAACTTCCCCTATGGATGGAATTCGAACCGCCAACCGCTGATCGCACTCGAGAGCACGACCTGATCAGCAGACGTGCGATCCGAATTACCGCCCGCCCAGATGATGAAAACCTTCAAACACTTGCTGCTGGCGCTGGCTTGCCTGACCAATCTGCTCGCGCCTGCCCTCACTGGCGCACAAAACCCGGCCTGCCAAAAACATTTCGTTGACGGTAAAGCACCCAGCTTTACTCGCGATTCATTACAACAGAAGACTGCCGGGCTGTGCTACGACGCCTTTGCTGTCATGCACTCCGGCGTATCGCGCACCCCCCTGTGGTCAGCCGAACGCCTGACCCGCGACAGCATTGCCGCCGCCAAGGGAGTGCGTCGCAAAGATGCCTTCCATGCCGAAGAGGCGCTGCCACCCACGCTGCGCGCCGAATTGTCCGACTACGCCCGCTCCGGTTATGACCGAGGACATATGAGCCCGGCAGCCGACATGCCGACCGAAGAAGCTCAACACCAGAGCTTTTCTCTGGCCAATATCGTGCCGCAGGACAGAGAAAACAATCAGCGCCTGTGGTCCGCCATCGAGGGCGCAACCCGGCATCTGGCGAATCAGCGCGGAGAAATCTTCGTCATTACCGGCCCGCTGTTCGAAGGCGAGCGTATTCAGCGCATCAATGGCCGGGTGTTCGTGCCCACCCACGTGTTCAAGGCAATTTATGATCCCGCAAAAAAAGAAGGCGCTGCGTGGCTGGCACCAAATGCGGCGGGCGATGCCTATGAAGTAATCTCACTGGCCGAGCTGGAAAAACGCGCAGGGATCAATCTGTTTCCCGCCGTTCCGGACAGCGTGAAAACGCAGGTCATGCCCTTGCCCGAACCCCGACTGCGCAAGCGCTGATCAAACCACCTAAAGACTCAAGGGAGAAAAACATGCCTGAGCTACAGCCTTTTCAGAATGAGAGCGAGACCCTGCAAATCGGGGAATTGACTATTGAAAACCGCATCGATCAGCTGGAGCTATATGGATCGCTGGCGATCACGCGGGATCAAGCGGGTTTACAGCAGGCGCTGCGGCTGAAGGCTTTGCTGGATGAGGTAGTAGTCCATCTGCAGAATGAAAAAGACCTGCCGGAGCAGGTCTTTTTCAGGGCATCGGAGAATGTGGACAACCCTTTTAAAAATTAATCGAATCGATCACACCGCTATCGCGTCGGCCGTAGTCGACAGCTCAGATTTCCATTGCTCAAGATCGACATTGTCGAATCCTTTTAGTGCAGCCATGTAATCTTTCGGAGTATGTCTGTCCTCATCTTCAGCATCCAGATCGGCATTGTTTTTAAGAAGAATCTCTACAACATTTAAAAATTCATCCCCCCTGAATTTCCCGGATTTTTTGTCTGCGTCCGCCTGAATTATTGCCACATGCAGAGGAGTAAGCAACTGGCCACTACTCGCCTTGTTTGTATACTGAGGCTTAATTTTCAACAGGGCTTCCAAAAATACAGAATTACCTGACCTGGCTGCTCGGTGTACCAAGTTGAGACCATCAGTATCTGATGTATCAAATATACTTTGATCATGCTGCATGAAAATTCTCAGAATCTGTTCCGCTTGCTGCGAATCATAATTTTTATTATGCAAGATGACATCAATCGGAGTCCATGGATAATCCGACTGCACGTGTAGATTTGTACCAGCACTAGAGAATGAATTTATAACCTCCAAAGCCGCCGTAGGATTGTCAGAAAAATGTTGGCACGCGTGATGAAGAACAGTAAATCCACCTTCAATATCAAAATCCGGCTTCAGACCACATTCTATTAAAAATTTAATTGGATTTAAATTTT
>JBEDGK010000297.1:0-6215 GCA_041174665.1 Pseudomonadota bacterium | reverse complement strand
GCTACGATGCACAGCCCTGATCGCCGGCAGCGTCAACGATGGCGGCTTCTGATCGGCCGCCAGATGTCTGGTCAACGCTTCGGTTCTGCTGATTTCATTGAATGCTTCAGCTTGCGGAAATCTGCCTTGCGAATCAGGCCATGGATGCCCTTGGTACGATCCACCACTTGCGACACATTGAAATCCGTCGCCGCTGACAGATAGGCATACGCCACAGCGCGATCCATGCCCAGTACTTCATTCAGGAAGCGCACGGATTCGCGCACAGCATCTTTCATCGCTTCATTCAGATCAGGATGAAGACCTATCGTTATCCAGTAATCGGGAGTCTCGCCAAACGGCTTTGTCAGCGTGCCTGAGGTCGATGGAATGCGAGGATCGCCTTTTTTTAACAGCGTTAATCGAAACGTCGCGCGCATCGAATGCTCGAGCGCAGTCAGTGCCACTTCACCATTGCCCTGCACCATGTGTGGATCGCCAGCATAGAAATTCGCCCCCGGCACAAAGACGGGCAGGTAGACCGTCGTACCCGCGCCAAGATCTTTCACATCCATATTGCCACCGTAGACACCGGGCGGCACGGAGTGAACCGGTTCCGATGTGTCCGCTGCGACGCCCATCACACCAATGAAGGGGGACGTTGGAAAACTGACCGGCTCACCACGCGCGTTCTTCATCATACCCACCCACTGGCCGCGCGAGTTTTTTCTGATCGGCGTGAAGATCGAGACATTATGAAATTTGTCTGGCTCGGCCGCGCTGGCATCCGGCTCGGGCTTTGCACCTTCAGGGAATTCTCCTGGCAACGCGCCTTTGCCATGACGATTCGAGATCACGCCATAGGGTACGCGCGGCGTGACCGCGAGCACGTCGACTTTCAGCACATCCCCTGGCTCGGCACCCTGGACCGCGACCGGCCCGGTGACGATGTGAGGTCCATCTTTTGAAAAATCATGCGCGAGACTGGAGCGCGTGATGGCAACCGCGTCCTTCAATACCATGCGCGCCGGGACGCCATGCTTCCCAAAGTAGGCGATCGGATCGCGACCCTGATCTTCCAGAATGCCTTCGTGCGAGACCGTATCAAAAACCACCGTGGCACCCGAGGGCACGGTCAGCACCGGTGCAGTGGTCGCGTTCGGCAAATATCCCCACTGAATGGTATCGAGCGTAGAAGGTACATAGAAGACCTTGCCCAGACCGTTGATGGAAAGTCGCCCCGGCTTGTCTGCCAGCGGTTGCAAAGGGAACGTCGATGAGGCCGACAGTGCCGGCAATGAGAAAACGGCGATTGCGCTGGCCAGTACAAGGCCGAACATACGGTGCTGGTTGTTCATGAGGTCCCATTAGCGAATGAACGATGGCTGGCATAAATTATCCAGCATTTTCATTTCAGATTCAGTCAGCGCGCTCGAACACACCAGCAGTTCGGTTCTTGCTAACCTCATTCCAGGGGAATACCTGCGCATGCATGACAATCCAGACGCCCGGCCTGGATACATGCGCAGCGGTGATTGCGGAGCCCAGGTTGAACATCGCATCCGAGCCAGCAAGCTGATAGGGAACCATCGCGCCGGTCAGCACGATGGTCTTGGGCAGCTGGGCCCCGGCGATCGCGGCGGCTGTCTCGCGCATCGTGTCCGTACCATGCACGATCACGATCCTGCTCTCGGCAGCGCGCTTGCACGCGGCCAGTATCTGCTCGCGGTGCTGGTCTTGCATGTCCAGTGAGTCGATAGCCATCAGCGGCTCGAAGGCACACGCCTCGGTGAGCCGGGCGCGTTTCAGTGCGTCTGGCAATACGCTTTCGGCAAATCCCAGCGTGCCGGCTATCGGATCGTAATGTTTGTCAAAGGTGCCGCCAGTGGCAATGATGCGCAAGCTCATGATGTCCCGGTTGAATTGCTGCGATAGTGTTGATGGGTACATCATAGCCTGAAGGCCAAGACGACGAGTCATCATTACTCTGCTGCGGTGGCACCGGCGAAGAACAGCGAAAAAAAGGAGTGGATCCGAATGAATCCACTCCGAAAGTGCAGGGCAAGCAAGGCGAGGAACGACCTGATTGCCCGCCATCCGAGACAAGATGGATCTGCATAGTAAGAGGATGCATGCGCATTAATCCAATGCTATGTTGGCATGATCTCATGCGTTATTTGCAGCGCGGGAAGTTACGTAAGTTCAGCTGTCAGAATGCTCCGAAGCTCTCTATCAATTTTCGGAGCGATCGCTCGATAAACGCTCGGCAGTCGGCGCAGAATGTCGGATACACTGTCGTCTGTTGTATGACAACCCGAGTTCATTCATGAAACCCGTTGCACCCGGCACTGTGATCTTCCATCGCTATCGCGGTTATGGCGTGGTGACCTCCGTCAATCTGATGACGGGATGGATTTCGGCACGCTTTGCCAGTGAAGGAAGAACGCTGGACCTGAATCTTTCTTGCGATCAGGTACACCATGCGGATGGCGAGCCAATACAGTTTCGCCGCTCGTCACCAGATCGGATGCCGCATGGCCGACTGATGGGGATGATGCGCGAACTGCACAAGGCCGGGTATCAGCGCCTGTATCTTTACAGCTGGCCCAAGCCCTCGGGCTTGCATTGGCGCTGGCATTTGTTTACCGGTCCGCGTCAATGGATGCAGCGAAGCTGGCGCGAGGGCTGGTACGGTTCCGGCGCTGAATACAATTTGAATCCGGTGCTGGGCTGGGGTGATGCGCCCGGCGCCACGGCGCATGAGCTGGTGTCTTCGCTGGCGCGCTTCGATCCGCAGGGCTTGTCGCGTGCGCTGGGCCGCGATGAGGACCACTCACAATGGTTCGCTGATGTTTGCGAAGCGCTGCTGCCCAACTACACCTACTCGCTAGGCTGGGATGTGCGCGATGGCGCGGTACCGGACCATTTGCCCATCATCCCGCTGCGCAGTCACGTTGCGCCGTATTCCGGTCCTGCGTTGCCATGGCCACCGGGATGGAGCAAACTCTGGCGTCATCTGCCGCATGCAAACAAGCCTTCGCCTCTGATCAGAACAAATCTCGCTGACGTCCCCTCAGACGCCGATCGTTGATCTGCGCAATGCTGAGCTCGCGCCGACCGGGCAAAAGCATGATGCCACCGTCAGCACGCAATTCACCGCTCTGAATCACTCGCAGATAAACGCCGGTATAACCCGATTGCAGCATCTGCTTGAGCGCTTGCGCATAACCCATCACTGCGCCGAATTTGTAGCAGGGTGAACGTGGCTCGGTCACTTCGAGAATCACCTCGTCCATCTGCAAACGATCGCCGACCCAGAGATCGGTCTCCAGCACGCCTGTGGTCGTCAGGTTTTCGCCCATCGCCCCTGGCAAGAGCGCCGTGTGCTGCTTGAGCATGCGTTCGCGAGCGTCGTTCCAGAACGCGTAATGCTCATGCGGGTAGAGGTACACCGCCTTGTCCAGGCCACCATGTACGCTCAGATCGGCTTGCTCGTCACCAGCGATTCCCAAAGGACCCGCGTGTACCGGTGTTTCGATCGCTTGCTTGCGTATGCCCGAGATGATGCGATGGGTGGTTTCCCCTTCTTTCAAGAACAGTGGCGCCACTTTGGCGACATTGATGCTGACGATTTTCCCGAGCGGCCGCGCTGGAGAGTTCATCTTGTCAAACGGTTCGCGCGATGTTGTTCACGGGCTCGCCCTGAACGAAATTGACGATCGCTTCAAAAGCTGGACGGAAATAGCGCTCATAACTGTCGGACTCGACGAAACCGATATGCGGTGTGGCGAGCACATTCTCCAGCTGGAGTATGGACGCATTGATCGGCAACGGTTCGATCTCGAACACATCCAGCACGGCGCCGCCGGGCCTGCCCTCGCGCAAGGCCGCCTCGAGGGCGCCCGGCGCAATCAATTCCGCGCGGCTGGTGTTGACGATCAGCGCGTCCGGTTTCATCAAGGACAAATCCTCGTGCTCGACACCATGGCGTGTTTCGTCGGAGAGCCGCAGATGCAGACTGAGCACATCGGACTGAACGAACAATGCTTGCTTGCTGTCTGCCGCGCCAAAGCCGTCCGCGACGGCCTGGCTGCGGCTGGCTTCGCTGCCCCAGACCAGCACCGTCATGCCGAAGCTTTGCGCGTAGCGCGCGATCCGCTGGCCTATGCGTCCATAGCCCCAGATACCCATCACTCGCCCGTGCAAGGTGGTTCCCAAGGTGCTGCGCGCAGGCTCAATCGCACTGGCCTGCCACAGTCCTTGCTTTAATAACGACGCGTATTGCGGGATCTTCCGCCGAGCGGCCAGTATCAGTGCCCAGGTGAGCTCCGCAGGCGCGACCGGATCGCCGCTACCCTCGACGACAGTGATGCCGTGCGCTGCGGCAGCGGCCAGATCCACATGCGCTCCGATGCGTCCTGTCTGAGCAATAAACTTCAGCTTGGGCAGTTTCTCGATCAGAGCGCGGCTGATCGCGGTTCGCTCACGAATCAGCACTAATGCTTCTCTGTCCGCCAGGCGTATCGCCAGCTGCCCCAGTCCTTTTGCGCTGTGGTTGAATATTTTGACATCCATCCCTTCGAGCAATCGGAAGCAGGGGAGGTGGCGGACACTGTCCTGGTAATCATCAAGGATGGCGATTTTCATCGGTAGGCCTTAGTGCGTGAACTGAATGGCTGCATATCCCCCTACAATAAGGCATCTGCTTGTGTGGCAGCGAATCAATCTATCCCCTGATGCTACTACTCCCGGGTAGCACTCGCACCAACCGCTTTTTCAGGGTGCGGCCGGGACGCCACCGCGGATTGAGTAAAATCCGGCGTCTAGGTTTCCGGCTGTACGTCTTTGTTCACGTGGCGTCTTCTCAAATGCACCGTCCAACTCCACCGCTACCCATGCGAGACGGCGTGTCCGCCAGCAGGGTCGGGCTGCCCCATGGTCACTGGAAGACGCTGGGCGAATTCCTTGCGATGCGCTTCCCCAACGTTCCGTCTTATCGCTGGAATGAGCGTGCCGCACGTGGCGAAGTGGTGGATGAGCGGGGCGATCGTCTTTACCCCGAAAGTCCTTATCGCGGCGGAGCCTCTGTCTACTATTACCGCGAACGCGCAGTCGAGTCGCGTATCCCATTTGATGAAAAGATCCTCTTTCTGAGCGATGAGTTGCTGGTCGTCGACAAGCCGCATTTTCTCCCTGTCACCCCGGGTGGGCGGTTTTTGCGCGAGACGCTTTTGGTGCGTTTGAAGAAATCGACCGGCATTGAGACGCTGACACCGATTCATCGACTCGATCGCGAAACGGCGGGTGTCATGATGCTGTCGGTGAATCCCGAAACACGCAGTCTTTGGCAATCTCTATTTCGACAACGTTCAGTGGAAAAGCTTTACGAAGCTATGGCAGCTGCTCCTGCTGACATGGCTGAATCGTTTCCCGTTGAACGGCAGAGCCGTATCGTGCGCGATGAGCAGTTCTTCAGGATGCGCGAGGTTGATGGCGAGCCGAATGCGCACACCCGCATTGAACATGTCGCGAATCAGGGCGATGTCGCGCGTTTCCGACTTTATCCATTGACGGGGAAAATGCACCAGCTCCGAGTCCATATGAACGCGCTCGGTCTACCGCTGCTGAATGACGGTTTTTATCCGGTGGCTCGGCCAGCAGGCGCCGATGAGTTCAGCCGGCCGCTGAAGCTGCTGGCAAAATCGCTGAGCTTCGTCGACCCGCTAAGCGGCGAGAAACGGTATTTCGAAAGCAAGCAAAGTCTCTGATTCGGATACTTCGCGCATCAATAACAAGGCCCTGCCCCGTCAAGTAGGACGCGGCATCCGTATCAAAGAAAGCGTGCTGTGACTGACACCACCCGACCGCGGTCTGAACACTCATTGCCCCCCGTGATTCAACGCGCCATCATTGCACTAGCGATTGGTGCCTTTGGTAGTGGCATGTCAATGCGGGTCACTGACCCGATGTTGATCAAACTGGCGGCTGAATTCGATATCGGCATCGCATTAGCGTCCTGGGTAGTCACTGTATTCGGCTTTGCCTATGGTGTCTCCCAGCTCTTGTTCGGCCCATTGGGCGACCGCTATGGCAAAGTGCGCGTGGTCGCACACGGTTGCGCTGCTTGCAGCGTAACGGCCCTGCTGTGTGCGCTGATGCCTGACTTCGACGCCTTGCTGGTCGCGCGCGCTCTGGCGGGCGCGATGGCTGCCTCAGTCATCCCACTGTCCATGGCA
>JBEDGK010000296.1:0-3237 GCA_041174665.1 Pseudomonadota bacterium | reverse complement strand
CCGATATAGGGAGACACTGAGCCCACCGACGCCAGAAACGCAAGATGAGATTCGAGCGCGTCCATCTCGCGCTGGTACGCGGCGCGCATTGCCCGGCGCGCACCGTCGAGCAGTGCGCTGGTGTCGATGTCCTTGCCCGTGAAGGTCTGACGGGCCTTGCGGTATTCCTCCATGCCCGCTTCGAAAATACGTTCCAGTGCACCGGAATGGCTAGCGCGCTGGCGGCGGGTCGAGGTGACTTCTTCGTACAAAGCGTTCAGGTTTGCGCCGGACCAGAAAATATTTTCAAATTCGGTGGTTTGTGCGATCGCGCTGCGAATGGTGAACATCTTGCGGAAGATGTACGTCCAGCTCATGGCAGAGATCAGCAAGAGCAAGGCCATCACCAGCTGCACCAGCAGCGAGGCATTGCTGATCATCGAAACGAACGAGAGGTCTTGTGTCACTGTCATGGCGCTAATGGATCACTCAAGGAGTCAATCAGTCGAGGGTCTGGGCAGTCTGCTGCTCAGTTTTGCTTGCATACAGCCTCTTGATTTTTTCAAGAACGGCGACGGGTATGGCCGTAGGGCGCAAGGACTCGGCATGGATGCAACCCACACGTATCTGGCCGCTGCACAACAGCTCGGATTCCGAGCCGCCAGTGCACCACGCTGCTTGCGAAAAATTCACCGACGCGCGTCCGATTTTTTCGATGCTCACGCTCACTTCCAGAGCGTCATCCAGTTTTGCTGGCGCATGGTAATCGATGGTCGCGCTTTTGACTACAAAGATTACGTTTTCTTGCTCACTCATGAGCTGCTGGTTGATGCCCGCGCTGCGCAGCCATTCGGTACGCGCGCGCTCAAAGAATTTGAGGTAGTTCGCGTAGTAGACCACGCCGCCGGTGTCCGTGTCTTCGTAGTACACCCGCACGGGCCAGCGGAAAGGCCTGCTCATCAGCCGTTGCGTTTGACGGTAAATGGCGCAAAGCCCTGGCAGGTGGCCATCATTTCGATGCCATTGATGTTCACATGCGCGGGCAGGGTGCTGACCCAGTAGGCGGCCTCGGCCACATCAGCGGCGGTCAGCGGTACTGCGCCTTGGTAGACCTTCGCCGCTGCCGCGTCATCGCCTTTGAAACGCACATTCGAGAACTCGGTGCCGCCAGCCAGGCCGGGTGCAATGTTCGTCGCCCGCACGCCTGTGCCAACCAGGTCGGCACGCAAATTCAGCGTGAACTGATCCACGAAGGCCTTGGTCGCGCCGTAGACATTCCCGCCCGGGTAAGGGTAGGCGCCGGCCACTGATCCGATGTTGATCACCAGCCCAGAGCCGCGCTCGACCATTCGCGGCAGGATGGCGCGAGTGACGGTCACCAATCCCTGACAGTTGGTGGCGATCATGGTGTCCCAGTCATCCAGATGTGCCTGATGAGCCGGTTCCAGACCGAGCGCCAGACCGGCGTTGTTGATCAGTACATCAATGCTCTGCCAGCTCTCAGGCAACGACGTCAGCGCGTGATCGATCGAGGCCTTGCTGGTCACATCCAGCTCGATCGGCAACACGGTCTCACCCAGTTCTTTCGCCAAGGTCGATAGCCGGTCGGTGCGGCGGGCGGCAGCGATCACACGGTGACCCTGAGAGACGAATTTGCGGGCCATTTCGGCACCAAATCCTGAGCTGGCGCCGGTAATTAAAACGATCATTGGTGTTCTTTCTGAGATGGTAAGCGGACGCTGACGAGAGACCGCCGCATTTTAGCGGAAACACTCCCAATCTTCGCTCGCCGTTCTTGCTCAAAGAGCGCCCGTCCTCTAGAATTTGGCACCATTTTGCCTCGCGTGACTGGCGAAACCTCAGGTTTGTCATGGCCGAAGGGGTGGGTCACCACCATGAAGCGCGAGATTTTCCACCGCCGTACGCCTGGGCAGCCAGATGGCAACAACCGGTGCTGCCCGTGTCTCCTGTGCCGGGCTCCCTGTAAACGACCTCGCATTGCTGAGTGATAGGAGCATTTTTGATGTTTTCGAAAGACCATACCGTCGCCCGCATCGACCCCGAGCTGTGGGCCGCCATTCAGCAAGAAAACCAGCGTCAGCAAGACCACATTGAGCTGATCGCCTCCGAGAACTACGCATCGCCTGCGGTGATGCAAGCGCAGGGATCGCAGCTGACCAACAAATACGCGGAAGGCTATCCTGGCAAGCGCTACTACGGCGGTTGCGAATTCGTCGACATTGCCGAGCAGCTCGCGATCGACCGCTTGAAAGAACTCTACGGCGCAAAATTTGCGAATGTGCAGGCCAACTCGGGTTCGCAAGCGAACCAGGCCGTGATGCTGGCCTTTTTGCAGCCGGGTGACACCATCATGGGCATGTCGCTGGCCGAGGGCGGGCATCTGACGCATGGCATGGCGTTGAACATGTCGGGCAAGTGGTTCAAGGTGGTCTCCTACGGTCTCGATGCGAAAGAAGAGATCGATTACGATCAGATGGAGCGCATCGCCCACGAGAGCCGTCCCAAGCTGATCATTGCGGGTGCATCTGCGTATGCGCTGAAGATCGACTGGGCGCGCTTTGCCAAGGTGGCCAAAGATATCGGTGCCTTGTTCCTGGTGGACATGGCGCATTACTCGGGCCTGATTGCCGGTGGCGTGTACCCGAACCCTGTGCCGCATGCAGATGTGGTGACCTCCACCACGCACAAGAGTTTGCGCGGCCCGCGCGGCGGGATCATCCTGATGAATGACGAAGAGATCGCCAAGAAGATCAACAGCGCGATTTTCCCCGGTCTGCAGGGCGGCCCGCTGATGCACGTGATTGCGGCGAAAGCGGTAGCTTTCAAAGAAGCGCTGACGCCGGAGTTCAAGGCGTATCAGCAGCAGGTGGTCAAGAATGCAGATGCACTGGCCAAGGCCCTGATTGAGCGCGGCCTGCGCATTGTGTCGGGTCGCACCGAATCACATGTGATGCTGGTTGATCTGCGACCGAAGAAGCTCACCGGCAAAGAGGCTGAGGCGATTCTGGGTTCGGCGCACATGACTTGCAACAAGAACGGCATACCGAATGATCCGGAGAAGCCTTTTGTCACGTCCGGCATTCGTCTGGGCAGCCCGGCGATGACGACGCGCGGTTTCAAGGAAGCCGAAGCGGCCAAGGTCGGTCATCTGATCGCCGATGTGCTCGACCATCCGCATGATCCGGCCAACATCGAGCGCGTGAAGGCCGAAGTGAAAAAGCTCACCGACGCTTTCCC
>JBEDGK010000295.1:0-4734 GCA_041174665.1 Pseudomonadota bacterium | reverse complement strand
GCCAAGGCGTATGCAGTAACGGGCGGCCAGCTGATGGTCACGCTCACAGATGGCACTACCACCGGTCTCAAAGAACAAGGCAAGTTTGCGGGCTACCAAGGTGATCCGACCTCACCTTCTTCCGTGCTGCTGAAAAATCATGGGCTGCATATCGATATCCGTATCGATCGCGCCGCACCGATTGGCAAAGAAGATGCTGCAGGCATTACCGATGTGGTGCTCGAATCTGCACTGTCCACGATTCTCGATCTCGAGGATTCGGTCACTGTGGTCGATGGCGCAGATAAAGTCATCGCCTACAGTAACTGGCTAGGCATCCTGAAGGGTACGCTCGTCGAAACTGTCACGAAGGGAGGCAAGTCTTTCGATCGCACACTTAACGCTGACCGTGAGTACCGGGGCGTGAATGACCAGCCTTTCACACTGCATGGCCGCTCACTGCTGTTCCTGCGAAATGTCGGTCATCTGATGACCAATCCGGCAATTCTGATGGCTGATGGCACTGAGATCCCCGAGGGCATCATGGATGCTGTGATCACGACGACCATCGCCCTGCATGACCTCAAGCGTCCGTCCAGCCAAAAGATTGGCAATACGCGCACGGGTTCGGTGTACATCGTCAAGCCCAAGATGCACGGCCCGAAAGAGGTCGCGTTCGCAGCTGAACTGTTCTCGCGTGTCGAGGCGATGTTGGGCCTGAAAGAAAACACGGTGAAGCTCGGCATCATGGATGAAGAACGTCGCACCTCGACGAATCTGAAGGCTTGCCTGAAAGAAGCATCGGCTCGCCTTGCGTTCATCAACACGGGCTTTCTTGATCGGACCGGGGACGAGATGCACTCGTCGATGACCGGTGGCGCCATGCTGCGTAAGGGCGACATGAAAACCTCGACCTGGCTGACTGCCTATGAGCGTAGCAATGTGCTGAATGGCCTCTCCTCTGGCATGCGTGGCCGCGGCCAGATCGGCAAGGGCATGTGGGCGATGCCTGATCTGATGGCGGCCATGCTGGAGCAGAAGATCGGTCATCCGAAAGCGGGCGCCAATACGGCATGGGTACCCTCTCCCACCGCTGCCACCTTGCATGCGCTGCACTACCATCAGATCGATGTCGCTGCGGTTCAGCAAGATCTAGAAAAGGTCGATGCTGCTTCCGAATTAAAAAAGCTGCGAGATGAATTGTTGATGATTCCTGTAGTCGCCAAGCCCAGCTGGTCCGCGGCCGAGGTTCAGCAAGAACTCGATAACAATGCGCAGGGCATCCTCGGTTATGTGGTGCGCTGGGTCGAGCAAGGCGTGGGTTGTTCGAAAGTACCAGACATTCATAACGTCGGCTTGATGGAAGATCGGGCAACGCTGCGTATTTCAAGCCAGCATATTGCGAACTGGTTGTTGCATGGCGTAGTCACCGAGTCACAAGTGAAAGAGACACTGGAGCGCATGGCCAAGGTCGTCGATGGGCAGAATGCCGGCGATCCTTTGTATCGCCCGATGGCGTCAGACTTTGCGAGGTCTCATGCATTCCAGGCGGCGAGCGATCTGGTATTCAAAGGTCTGGCGCAACCAGCGGGCTACACCGAGCCACTGTTGCACGCATGGCGTCTGAAGTTCAAGACAGAGGTGATGGGCGTGTAATCGCCATCAGACCAATGAAAGGCCGGGGTTCGACACCCCGGCCTTTTTTTGACCCGGAGATCAGTGCTTCACACGCTTGTACTTGCGAGCATATCCGCTGTTCGTGTTTATCTGCGTCATGCCCTCGTCGCGGAACTCGAAACGGGTGGTCGTACCAACGGCGTGGACCACGCCATTCTCGAGCGTGAGTGCGAGGGTACGCATCGTGGGCAGGGTCAGTGATTTCATGTCGGGTTTGGGCTCGCGGCTAACACGAGTCTGGCCGTCTTCGACGACCACTTCCAGCCACTCGCCATAGCCATAGGCAAAGGTACTTTCGCCCAGCACATAGTCACCGTAGAGGGCGTTGCTCATCAGCTTGCCATTGGCGTTCTTGTGCGAGATCCAGGTGACTTTGCCATCGCGAATAATGTAGCGCGCGGCAACTTGCGGCGGCGTCAGTTTGACGCCTGCATCATCCCACTCGATCAATTCATAAGTGCCTTCGATCTTCGAGCGGATGTCTGTGAGTTTATCCGCTGCAGAAGCCGTCAGAGACGACAGAAGTAGCAGAGCTGGCAGGAGCAGTATTTTTTTTATCATTGGTGAAGATCTCGCCGTGAGGAAGACGCTGAGTAAATACGGATTCTGTGATGAGCGAGCGTCGCCGTATGACACATGGCCCAGCAAAATCAAGGGTTTGTCGCAACTCATGCTACTGGAAAAGCGTCTCATATTGTTCAATCAGCGCTTTCCCAGAGCGCTCATCATATAGGTACTGGCGAGCCGTGCCCATCTGTGCCGAATTGCTAATGCGATGCTCGCTTGGCGTCACGCCGCCAGTTTTTCCGCGGCTGCTGTCGGTGCCGGCGTGCGTATCATGTGATCAAATGCGCCGAGTGCTGCTTTCGATCCTTCGCCCATCGCGATGATGATCTGCTTGTACGGTACGGTTGTCACATCGCCTGCCGCGAACACGCCGGGAACCGAAGTCTGACCACGAGCATCGACTTCGATCTCGCCATGCTTGGTCAATGCCACGGTACCTTTGAGCCAGTCGGTATTGGGTAGCAGACCGATCTGCACGAAGATGCCTTCGAGTGCTATCGTTGTTGATACGCCAGTCTGACGATCGGTATAGCGCAAGCCATGGACTTTGTTACCGTCGCCGGTCACTTCGGTGGTTTGTGCTTGTGTAATGACGGTCACGTTTTGCAGGCTGCGCAGCTTGCGCTGCAAGAGCTCATCAGCCCGCAGCTTGGAGTCAAACTCCAGCAGCGTGACATGGCCGACGATTCCGGCAAGATCGATGGCTGCTTCAACGCCTGAGTTGCCGCCACCCACCACCGCCACACGCTTGCCCTTGAACAGCGGACCATCGCAATGCGGGCAGTAGGCAACCCCTTTATTACGATATTCCTTTTCGCCGGGTACGTTTAGCTCGCGCCAACGGGCGCCGGTGGCTATTACGACGGACTTCGCTCTCAGGCTAGCGCCGCTCGCAAGCTGCACTTCAATCAGCTCGCCCGGAATCAGTGCGGAGGCGCGCTGCAAGCCCATGACGTCGACATCATAGGCTTTCACGTGCTGCTCAAGTGCGGCCACCAGCTTGGGCCCTTCTGTTTCTTTGACCGAGATGAAGTTTTCGATACCCAAGGTATCCAGTACCTGACCACCAAAGCGCTCGGTGACTACGCCAGTGCGTATCCCCTTGCGTGCGGCGTAGATCGCCGCGGATGCGCCCGCAGGACCACCACCTACGACGAGCAGATCAAAGGTCTCTTTGTTTGCGATGTTCTCTGCCTCGCGCGCTGCTGCACCCGTATCCAGCTTCGCCAAAATTTCTTCGAGCTCCATACGACCTTGGCCGAAATGCTGACCATTCAGGAAAATCGTGGGCACGGCCATGATCTGACGTGCATTCACCTCATCCTGGAACAGTGCGCCATCGATCATCACATGACGTATGTTCGGGTTAATCACGGACATCAGGTTCAACGCCTGAACGACCTCAGGACAATTCTGGCAAGACAAGGAAATGTAGGTCTCGAACAGATATTCGCCTTCAAGCTGGCGGATCTGTTCGAGTACATCGTCGCGGGCTTTCGGAGGATGGCCACCTACCTGCAACAGCGCCAGTACCAGTGAGGTGAACTCATGGCCCATCGGTATGCCGGCGAACCGCACGCCCCTATTGCTGTCAACCCGACTGAGCGAAAAGGAAGGCTTGCGTTCATTATCATCATGTCGCTCTTGATAAGAGAGGCGAGGCGACAGCTCAACGATTTCTGTGAGCATCGCGCGCATCTCGTGGGCTTTCTCGCTATCATCCAGCGAGGCAGCGATCTCGACATCGAGAGTAAGTTTGCCCAAATAGGCTTGCAATTGATTTTTGATCGTAGTGTCGAGCATGATGGCCTCTTGTTCTGGCAGTGCGGCGCCAGTCTGGCGCCGCCGGAGTAATCAACGAATGAACTTAGATCTTGCCGACGAGGTCGAGCGAAGGAGCGAGCGTTTCCGCACCGGGGGTCCACTTCGCAGGACAGACTTGACCTGGATGCGCGGCAACATACTGAGCAGCCTGTACCTTGCGCAGCAGTTCTTTGGCGTCGCGGCCAATGCCGTCGTCGTGGATCTCGCACAGCTTGATCTGACCCTCGGGATTGATCACGAAGGTGCCGCGCAACGCCAGACCGGCTTCTTCGGTCATTACCTCAAAGTTGCGGGTGATCGCGCCAGTCGGATCGCCCAGCATTGGGTAGCGGATCTTGCCGATGGTGTCGGACGTATCGTGCCAGGCTTTGTGCGAGAAATGCGTATCGGTTGACACCGCATAGATTTCCACACCGAGCGACTTGAAGGTGTCATAGTTGTCAGCGAGGTCGCCAAGCTCGGTCGGGCAGACAAAGGTGAAGTCAGCCGGGTAGAAGAACACGACGGACCATTTGCCTTTCAGGTCGGCATCGCAGACCTCAACGAATTTTCCGTTCTGATATGCGGTGGTCGTAAAGGGCTTGATGGTGGTGTTAACGAGAGACATGGTTGTAACTCCTGATGGCGGGTTAAGAAAACATCGTGAAATATGGTCGAGCAAGCGAGATCATAGAAAATGTAAATCAC